>JAFGEN010000186.1 GCA_016931595.1 Candidatus Aminicenantota bacterium
ATCAGCATGCAGTCGCCGTACGAGAAAAACCGGTATTTCTCCCGGACCGCCTCGGCGTAGGCGGCCATGATCAGGTCGCGTCCGGCGAAGGCCGAAACGAGCATGACCAGGGTCGATTGGGGCAGATGGAAGTTGGTTAACAGCCGGTCGACGATTTTGAATTCGAATCCCGGGTAGATGAAAATCGATGTGCCGCGCGTTCCCGGAGCCAGGGGCCGGGCTCCTTCCGTCCGAGCCGCGCTTTCGAGCGTCCGGACGACTGTGGTCCCGACGGCCGTGACCGGCCGCCCTTCCGCTCGGGCCCGTCCGATCGCCGCGGCCGTTTCTTCCGAAACGGTGTAAGTCTCCTCGAGCATTCGGTGGTCTTCGATGCGGTCAACCCGAAGCGGCTGGAACGTGGCCAGCCCGACGTGGAGGGTCACCCGGACGGTTTCGATTCCCCGGCCGTCAAGTTGGACCAGCGTCTCCGGGGTGAAATGGAGGCCGGCCGTCGGGGCGGCAATCGCCCCGTCTTTTTCGGCATACGTTGTCTGGTAGCGGGCCAGGTCGCCGGGCCTTCCGGCCTCGTCGTTTTTCGGACGCTTGATGTACGGCGGGAGCGGGGCGAAGCCGATTGCCTCGAGCCGGCCGAGGACGTCGGCCGTGGAGAACTTCAGAACCCGGTGCCCTTCTTGCCCCGTTTCCACGACTTCGGCCTCAAGCCCGCCGGGAAAATCGACCCGGTCGCCGGTTCGTATTTTTCGGGCCGGCCGGCACATGGTTTCCCATGTCCCCGGCCCGCGGTTCCGAAACAGCAGGAACTCGACGAGCGTCCCGTTGCGCCGCCCATAGATTCTGGCCGGGATGACCCGTGTGTCGTTGAGAACCAGGAGGTCCGGCCGTTCGCCGGTTTGGCCCAGGCATCCCGGGAAATCCCGGAACCGGGCGTGCTCGAAGGTCCCTTCCTTCCGCCGGACGACCATCATTCGGGAATCGTCCCTTCGCTCGAGCGGTCGTTGGGCGATCAGCTCCGGGGGCAGGGGGAAGTCGAACTCTTTGACCAGCATGGTGTTCAGGGCTGCATCGGTCGCGGGTGTCGCCGTCAGTCCCGGAACAGCTTCTTCTGGCTCCCGCCCGCCCGCCCGTGCCCGGGGTGGGGGAGTCCGAGATGGTCGTAAGCTTTTCTGGTCAGCTTGCGGCCGCGGATCGTCCGTTCGAGAAATCCGATGCGCATGAGAAACGGTTCGTAGATGGACTCGATCGTATCCTTCTCCTCGTCGATGGCCGCGGCGATGGTCGAAATGCCGACCGGGCCGCCGCCGAAGTTATCGATGATCGTCTGGAGGATCTTCCGGTCGACGTCGTCCAGGCCGAGGGCGTCGACCTCCATCAGGTCAAGGGCCTCGTCGGCCGCCGGCCCGGTGATCACGCCCTTGCCCTTGACGTCGACGTGGTCGCGGACCCGCCGAAGGAGCCGGTTGGCCACGCGCGGCGTGCCCCGGGAGCGGCGGGCGATCTGCTCGGCGCCCTTGTCGTCGATTTTGACCTTGAGAAGATCGGCCGCCCGCATCAGGATCTTCTTGATGTCGGCGTCCTTGTAGTAGTCGAGGCGGTGGATGATCCCGAAGCGGCCGCGGAGCGGCGCGGTGATTTTCCCGGCCCGGGTCGTCGCCCCGACCAGGGTGAACTTCTTGAGCATGAGCTTGTGGCTGCGGGCGGCCGGCCCCTGGCCGATGACGATGTCCAGGCTGAAGTCCTCCATCGCCGAATACAAGATCTCCTCCACGCTGGGGTGGAGGCGGTGGATCTCGTCGATAAAGAGGACTTCCTTGGACTGCATGTTCGAGAGGATGGCCGAAAGATCCCCGGCCCGTTCGATGACCGGCCCGGCCGTCGGCTTGAGACCCACCCCCAGCTCCCGGGAGAGCAGGTACGCCAAGCTGGTCTTGCCCAGGCCGGGGGGGCCGTAGAGGAGGACGTGGTCGAGGTGCTCGCCGCGTTTTTTAGCCGCTTCGATGTAGACCTTGAGGTTGCTCTTGATGTTGTCCTGGCCGATGAACTCGGCGAAGCTCCGCGGCCGGAGGCTGTCCTCGAACAGAAGATCTTCCTTGGTCCGGACGGGATTGAGGACGGCGGAAGGGGCCGGGACGGGCATGTCAGACCCTCGAGAGCGCCTTCAGGGATTCGCGGAGCATGACCTCGAAGCCTTCGCCTTTTCTTGCCTTGACGGTTTCCTCGACGACCGGTTCGATTTCCTTGCGCCGGAAGCCCATGTTGAGCAGGGCCGAGACGAGATCCTCGGTCTCCTTTGAGGCGCGGGATTTGAGGAGCCGTTCTTTCTTGTCGATTTTATCGGCCAGCTCCATGGCGATCCGGAGGGCTGTTTTCTTGCCGATGCCGGGGACCATGGCGATCCGGGTGACGTCGCTCGAGCGGACGGCTTCGGCCAGGGTCTCGGCGTCCATCCCCGAGAGCACGGCGATGGCCAGCTTCGGGCCGATCCCGGAGATCGAAATGAGCTTGAGGAAAATGTCCTTTTCCTCCAGGGTCAGGAAACCGAACAAGGACAGGGCGTTATCGGTCAGGTGGGTGTGGACGAACAGCTCGACCGGCTCCCCCTCCTCGCCGACCTTGAGGAAAGTCGACAGCGGGATGGCCGCCGCATATCCCACGCCGCCGCAGTCGACGACGAGGCCGGCCGGCGATTTGTGGAGGATGATTCCCTTGAGGTGAGCGATCATGCGCCCAAAATTTTAGACTAAATCGCGGCCGAAAGCAAAGAAGGCGCCCAGACTCGCGAGGGGGCGTTATCCGGTGTTTAAAACGTCCAGGTAGGAGGAAAGCTCCAGGGTCCGCTTGCGGACGAAATCGACCTGGTCGGCGGCCTGCATCAGGCCGTACATCGTCCCGTCGAACATCCCGTAGAGGGAGGTCAATAAGTTGAATTCTTCATTGCGGTGCTTGATCCAGGCTTGTTGGGAAGCCTTGAGAGACGGGCGGGCGGCTTCCGGGAGTTTTTGCATCAGCTCCCGGTAGACGCGGTTGAGCTCGGCGTCCCATTTTTTGTAGGCCTCGGCCAGGCAGGCGAGCTGTCCCTGGGTGGATTCGTCCTTGGCCGTGCACTCCTCGAGCCAAACGTCGATCGGATGCTTGGCCGGGGCTTTTGGGGCGGAGGCGTTCTGGATTGCGGCCGACGGAGCAAGCGACGGATCGGCCTCGAGGCCTGGGGAAAAGACGGCCGCGGCGGGGGAGGCCGCCGGTGAAACGGCCTTCAGTGGAGTTACAGGAACCCACGGTGCGGCTGTGGCGGAAAGCGAGCCCGTCCCGGCGGCGGACGCCAGCATCAATACGGCGGTCAGGCTGGATAAGTTCATGCAATCCTCCGATCCACTGTTCGCGTCGAACAATGGAAGCCGCGTTCTCTCGTTTGAAAGCGCCCTTTATTCCGCCGTGAGAATGCCGGAAAAATGCAGCCGTCGAAGCGAGGCCGGTGTCCGCATCTCTCGGTTATCCCAGGAGCGAAATCACTCGATCCCGAGGCGCTTGGCCTCTTCGGGCCGCTGTTTCTTGAGCAGGTCGAAATTGGCGTACTGGGTGATGATGTTGAACTCGGCGATGAGGTTGAAGAGTTCCTTGTCGTCTTTGTAATGCGCCTGGCCGTCCTGGTAACGCTTGAACAGGTCCGTCCGGATCAGCGTGATCCGGTTGCTCAAGACCTGGTCGACCATGGCCCGGTCCTGGGCGGACATGGCTTCGCGTTCCTTGCCCAGGCCGACCATGATGTCGATCGTCCCGGCTTTCATGTCCAGAAGCATCGGATGAAGCTCGCCGGCCGGGAGTTTGTCTTCCAGCATGGCCGTGATTTGTTCAATGGTCATGATGTAGGACGAACCGATTTTTTTGCCGAGATTCTCGGCGGCGCCGGTTTCGGGGGCCGGTTGGGCCGAGGGGGACGTGGATCCGGCCTCTGCCTCGGCTGTTTCAGCCGGGGCGTCTTTCTTGCCGCAGGCGGTTCCGGCGAAAACGAGAACGGCGATGAGAGCGGCGGTGAAGCAAAGGTTCTTCATAATGCCTCCTTCGAGCAAAGGGGTCAGGTCTTGCATTATGGCGTTTTTTAGCAAGACCTGACCCCTTGCTTTTAAAACACGAAACCGAGAGTCACGCCGACAGCGGCGGAGTTAAAGAGGTCGCTGAACGGGGTGAACATGAAGACCGACAGCCGCAAGTCGTACCCTTGAAAGCCGGCGTTGAGCTTGAGGGAAAAGTCCGACGAGGGCGAGCCGGCGATGTCGTCCCCCAGGAGGAACCACTTGGACAGTCCGCCGCCGATGAAGAATTCCTTGAAGTTGAAGTTCAGCATGACGGACGGGGCGAAGATGAACGACCCGAACTCGAACTTATGAACGACGATGTAGCCCTCGGGGCAGAGGGTCATGACGTTGCCCAGGGGGATATCGACCGTCATGCCCGCCGTCCAGAGGAAGGGATTGAAGGAGAACGAGCTGTCGGTGATGGTTCCGAAATTCAGGGAGAGGTATTCCGCCCGGGCCTTGCCCGGGGCGGCCAGGACGAGGACGGCGGCGAGCAGCAGGATGGCGATGGCTTTTTTCATGTGATTTTCTCCTTGACCGGGATATCGGCCGTATTATACCTGAAATCGGGGCCGGGATATTCAACTCCCGATCCTACGGCCGTTTGACAAATCGGGAGTTGGGCCATCCGGCCCCAATCTCCTCCGAGAGTCCACCCTGACCATGTTGCCTGAGCTTTCTTGGGATTTCGGTAACATTTTTCTGTGATTTATTGCGTGCATTTGACAGTGCCCGGTCGATGTGTTACCAATCCTTTCTTAACGCAAAGCTCGTTTCCGTGAGTATCCGGAATCGGCGCAAGGAGAATATCAATGGCGAAATTCGAAGGTCTCAAATGGTCTTCCAAACAGATGCGCTACGGCCTTGCCGATAAATCCTACGAGCTTCTGGAGAGCGACGCCAAAGTTGCGGCCTGTTCCCGTTCGACCAATTACGCGATCTTCCTGGCTTTCGAGGGGATCCGCTTTTTTGTCCGAAAGTCCGCATCCGGAACCCTGGAAGCCGTCTTCCTGAACTGGGACAAAAATCTCGACCGGTTCCGCCGGTCGATGCTCTTTAATATCGGCGGCGATTCCGCTTCCCTGGTTCCCACGGCCGATGAGCTGGAGGATATCCTGGCCGACCGGTTCTTCCGTGAGCCGGAGATGCGCCCGTTATTCGAGGAAATGGCGGCGATGGGCGCCCAGGGCTACCTCCGGCCGTTCACCGTCGACGAGGAGCAGTCCATCGGGGTCACCTATCCCAACAAGCCGGCCATCAGAGCCCTGGCCTCCCGTTACGACCAATACCTGGGCGAGCCGTTCACCGGGGTGGTCATTCCGCACCTCGTTCGGGCCGTCGGCATCAACGGAACGGGCTGCCTCAAGCTGGGCATCAACTATGTCGTCAGCGTCAAGGCCGTCGAGGAGGCCAAAAAGATCGACAAGGCCGCGGCCGCGGCCCTCTTCCTCGATGATCAGCCGCATTTGCCCATCGAAGAGCGGTTGATCACCGAATGGGATTCGTCCTGCTGCCTGTTCGCCTTTTCCGACGGGACTGTTGTCAAGATCCCGGAAAACCCGTTGATCCTGCCCTCGGTCACCATCGGGGGGATCTGCAAGATTTTGACCCACCTCGAGGCCAAGGTCGAGGAGCGCCACCTGTCCTACGGTGAACTTCTCAGGCGGGTCAAGGCCGGCGAGCTGGTGACCGTGGCGAGCATCGGCACGGCCGGGATCCTCAACCGCTGCGCCAAGCTCATCCTGGTGGACAACGACTCTCGGGTTGTTGCGACGCACGCGCCGGACGAACAGCACCCTCTCTTCGCCAAGATGGCCGAAGCCAAGGCCTATTACTGGAACATCTACCGCGGCACAGTCCCGCCGCTCGAGGGGATGAAGCTGTTTAAGTATTCGCTGTAAACCGTTTTTTCTTAGAAAGATCGGGGCCAGGTTACTCAAATCCCGATCTCCCGGCACTGAGTTTGTTGTTCGACCCAAGACAACTTGAACGCGCGTCGATTCGTATGGTTTGATGAAGGGCCTTGGTGGCCACTTTGGAGTTTTCCTGGAGAGTAGAGGATGAAATTAAAAATCAGTTTTATATTCGTTTTGACTCTGGCGGGAGCGGTGTCCGCTCAAACGCCGACCCCTAAAGTCGCCAACTTGCCGGAGCCCCGCGCCTACGTCTATCGAGAAACCGGCGGACAGAAGCTCCAGGCCTTCGTATTCGCCCCGCAAGGCGCCGTCCCCGGAAAACCGACGGCCGCCGTACTCCTCTTCCATGGCGGCGGTTGGATTGCCGGAAGCGCCGATTGGACGTTTGAGGCCGCCCGCCGCTTCGCCGCCCACGGCCTTCTCGCCGCTTCGATCGATTATCGCCTTGTGAATGAAACGATCACCCCGATCGAAGCCCTCGACGACACCCGGGCTGCCTTCCGCTGGATTCGCAGCAAGGCCGTGGAATTCGGCATCGACCCGAAACGAGTCGCGGGCTACGGTGTTTCGGCCGGCGGCCATCTGGTCGCCGCGGCCGGGACCATCGATTTTCCCGGCGAAAAAATCGACGGGACGAACTCTAAGCCGGATTTGCTCCTCCTGTGGTCTCCGGCTCTGGGTGTGGAGGCCGACGGTTGGTTTATAAAAATTCTTCGAAACCGCGGCAAAGCTTCGGACCACTCTCCGCTGGAGCATGCCGGGGCTTCGGCGCCTCCAGCCTGCATTGTCAACGGCGACAAAGACACCCTGACCCCCCTTCCTCGGGCCGAACAGTTCCGCGACCGTATCATTCGGGCCGGCGGTGTCTGTGAGCTTCACGTGTATCCGAATGTCGGGCATCTCCTGACCCGAAATCTGGCCGACCAGGAGGATAACTATGATCCGGATCCTCAGTTCCGGGCGGAAGGGAATCAGCGGCTTATCGATTTTCTGAGAAAACACGGCTTTATCCTGGACAAATAAGTCCAGGGGAAAAGAAGACCCTATTTCATTTTTCCAAACCGAAATCGGGGCATGAATAACCTGGCGCCGGCTTCAATATCTCCAGCTCTTTAGGTCCGCTCCGATCGGCGCGGTGCGCAGCAGCCGCTGGATCGCCTTCGGAATGTACATCTGGTGATACCGCAGGCGGGAGTAGGCGTTGTCCAGTTTCGGGTCTCCGTTCCAGCAATGCTCGGCCCGGTCGCCGTATTTCACCTCGCCGGCGTAATACGGGTCCTTGGTGCTCTCTAGAAAGGCCTCGACCAGATACACGGCATTATTGAGATAATAATTGTCCATGTCGCCGACGTAGATATGAATCTTGCCCTGGAGCTTGGGTCCGAGGGTTTTCCAGTCGCGTTGCAAAATGTATCCGATATCGTAATTCTCTCTCCAATAGGCGGCCGTTTCCGGATCGATGACCCCGGTCATCTTGTCCCAGATCGGCTTGGGATACCCGTCCGCTCCGACCGGGCTGTAGACGGCCTGCCAGATATCCCACTGGCCGCCCGACCGGCCCTTGCTCGCCAGGACCGCCTCCAGGTGGTTGGCCTGTTCGAGCGTCGTCGCGACTTCGCCCAGGTAATTGCGCATGCCCGGCCGGGGCGTTTTCTTCCAGGGTGAATCGATGTAATAAGCGTTTTTATGGCTGTAGATATCGACGACTGTGTAGGCCCGGAAATCGATCGGGTCCGGGCAGGCGGCGTAGCAGCCGTTGAAATCGTCGGGGTATAAAACCTGGGCGGCCAGAGCCTCCCAGCCGCCGGTCGAACCGCCGTACATGAACCGGGCCCAGCCGGCTCCCAGCCCCCGGAACTTCTCCTCGATGTACGGAATCAGCTCTTTGACGATCGCGTCGCCGTAGGGGCCGAGGTTGGCCGAATTCACGGCATAGGAATCGTCATAATAGGGGTTGGCGTGCTGAATTTCGATAACAATCACCCGCGGAAAATTCGGCCCTGTCCAGTCTTTATAGAACTGGTAGGCGTATTCCTGCTGGACGTGATTGTATCCTTCCAGGTGAAACCGCTCGCTGTAATCGGGCTTGAGGTCGGGATCGGGCGGCGTCTCCCTGAATCCCTCCAGGGTGTAGGGAAAATGTCCATGGTTGACGATCAGGGGATAGCGGGCATTGGGATGCTCCTCGAAGCCCTCGGGCAGCAGAACGCAGGCTCCGAGTTCCATCGGCCGGCCCCAGAACTTGGTCAGGAGTTCGCTTTGGATCTTGACGTGCTTGATGTATTTCGTGTCGGCCGGCGGCGCGATGGGCGGAATTTCCTTGTCCAGGACGATGTCGAAGACGACCGGCTGTCCGGCGGCGATGGCGATCTTTTTCGGCTCGCTGTAGAAATTGCCCGGCTTCCGGTTCCAGGCCTGGCCCTCGCCTTTGTCGGGCGGCAGCTTGACCGAGTGGCCGTCGGCCCGGACGAATGTCTCGTAGCGGTTGAGCAGAGCCTGAACATAATAATCGCCCGGCGGGACGTCGGCCAGGCTTTTGAGCGGATATCCAAAAACCGAGGCGTCGATGACCGCCGCCGCTCCAGGGGCCATCCCTTCCACATCGATGCCGAAAATCAGCTGAGTCAAGGCCCCGTCTCCGACCTGGAAACGCGGCTCGCCCTTGTCGCTATTGGACAGCATGAGCAGCATCCGGCCGTCCAAGGCCTGGTCCGTAAGCTGGGGGGCGAAAGAAATCGAAAACCGGGGGCCGGTGAGGGCGGAACCTTGAGCGCCCGACTTGCAGGCCGCTCCGGAAATCACGAGCGCCGCAAACGCACCCAAAAAAACAAGAGATGAAACGGGACGGGATTGACGTTTGAACATGTGAACTCCTCCTCGCCGGTCGGGACGCCGGGCTCCCGTTCCGGAAGATAGATGGATTCTAACTCA
>JAFGEN010000187.1 GCA_016931595.1 Candidatus Aminicenantota bacterium
GCCTGTCTTTCTATTATCTCCATGTGCGTTCGGGGTTGTGGCGGCTGACCCACGGCAAAACCGAAGTGCTGGATGAAAGGGAAGTCCAGCTCACCCGGGAGGCGTTCCGCCGCTCCTATTCCGTCTTGACGATGACCACGCTGTGTCTCGTGTTTTTCATTTTTCTCACGGTTCGCTTTTCCTTTTTGACCTTGACCCACCGGGGGGATTATTCTTTGGGATTGATCGTGACGATGGCTCTCAATTACCTGTTCAACACCCTGCCCGCCTCTTTGATCGCCTGGCACGAATCTCCCGGCAAAGAATAGATCCGTTCGGGGCGGACTTCGGATCTCAGCCGGCGCTGCCTCCGCCGCCCCCGCCGCCTCCTCCTCCACCGCCGCTGAAGCCTCCCCCGCCTCCTGAAGAATAATGGGCGGCCGAGGTGCCGGCCTGATTGATGGAGGCCGCAGCGCTTTCGATGGACTTGATCATCGAGGCAATCGGAGTCAAGCCGACCGAAGAAAAGGCATCGGCCGACCGATTGAAGGCGGGATACCAGACGGGAGCGACAGCCCTCTCGTCGGCCAGGATGACCGGCAAAAGCTTGGCGATTTTTTGAGCGCTGCCGAAGAGAATTCCGAAGACCAGGTACCTTTCCCAGAGGCGGTAGGCTTCCGGCGGAAGGTCCTTGAAGGCGGCGAAATCGTCCAGGAATTTCCGCAAGCCCTTCCACAGACGGTGTTCCCTGGCCCAGGCGTAAGCGTGGCGTTTGAGCTTGGGGGCCAGCAGGGCCGCTTCCAGGACCAGGAAGGGATTCACCGTCAGGACGGCGGGAGGAATGGCGGCGATGAGGAAGTGTTTCTGCTTTTTGAGGCTGGCAGGCTCGATGAATTCACGCTGCTTCCCCTCGGCCTTGACCGTCTTGATCCAGGACTGAAACCAGGTCCGGAACTTCGTCGGATTTTTCGACATCCAGGACACGATATCGGTGCTCAAGAGCGATATCCCGGCAGGCCCCTCCGTCCCCTCGTCGTCGGAAAGGGGGATCCGGAAAGCCGCCCCTCTCCTCGACTTCCGGAAACGCTCGATCGCTTTCTTCGACCCGCCGAAAGCCGCGACCAGGGCGGCGAAGTTCGGCGACGGGCCGCCGCGGCCGACTTCGCCCAATAATACCAGCACGTCGCTTTCAAAAGGCAGGAGCCGGTCGCCGCGCCCCGGATTTTTCTTGATCGTCAACAGGGCGGCTTCTTTCGTCCGGGGGCCGAAAAAACCTCTTTTCACTTCGGTCCGGTCCTCGATGTCGATGAAACCGCGACGGGCCAGGTCGAAAATAGTCGCCGTGAAGGCGGCCGGGGTGACTGTCGAGCCTTGCGAGCGGAGAAGATCGACCAGGGCGGGAGGGAGGTCGGACGGAGGTTCCCGGACATATTCGGGAATGTCGTCGAAATGGTATTCCTTGCCGACCCTCGGCCAGACAAGGAGAAAAGCGATCAACCAGATCAAGGGGAAAAGAAAAAAAGCGGCCAGGAAAAAGACCGCCGCTTTCGTGAATATTTCCTTTTCCCGGGCGGCTTTTTGTTTTTGGTTCAAAGAACGCGAGATCGTCTCCTCGACATATCCGGCCTCTTCCTCTCGGATCGAGGCGAAGGTGACCGCGTCGTCGGGAACGGCTCCGACCATTCCGGCCGGCCAGGCCGCACGGATCTCGACCAACTGCCCGGCGGGAAGGGTGGGCACGGTGAACCGGGCCGTCCGGAGGTCGACGATCTCGGACCGGCCCGAAAGCGGCCCGTGGCCGTATACCAGGAGCTCGGACCGGTCGGAGACCGACTGGGGCAGGGTGACGGTGACGACGGCCAGGGAAGCCGGTTTCTCCCAGCCGTCGCCGATCGGCTGCCAGTAAAGCTCGGTCGTCTCGGCCGAGCCGCGGATGCCGCCCCGGACGCGGTAATGGATTCTGAAGGTCCGCCGTTCATCGCGGGCCGAAAAAAACCACTTGGCCTCGAACCGCCCGCCGCTGACTTTCTGTTCGGATTGGAGCCGGGAGGAATCTTCAAAGACGCCGAACTCCTCGATTGAGGCCCCATACCGGCGGCCAAGGCGTTCGACCCGAAGGGGGATCCAGATCGAGGCCCAGGAAAACTCCCCCTCGAAGGCGAAGGTCCGGTATTCGTCGACGACAAAACTCCCGTCCCGCTCGACGGTGATATCGATTTTGATTTCGGGAAAATAAAAATCCTTGGCTTCGGCCGGGGCCGGAAGGAAGGCCATGACCGTAAAGAGGAAAGAGAGAACCGCTCCAAACCGGAGTGTTGATTTTCGCATGACCGGACGCTCCGACCCATAACCTACCAAAGCCCCGCCGGAGAAACAAGACCCGTATTCAATTGACACGGCTGGGCGGTTCGGATTATTTTAGGCCCGGCCTCGCGGCCTTTCGATTCCCGCGCGAAAGGACATCTCGCATGAGCGCAAAACTCCGTCTCGGCATCATGATGTTCCTCCAGTACGCCATCTGGGGCTCCTGGGCCCCGGTGCTTTCGGCCTACCTCCAGAACAACCTCGGCTTCACCGGCGTCCAGTTGGGCATCATCTTCAGCCTGCTTCCCCTGGCCACGATCCTCTCGCCCTTCATCGGCGGACAGCTTGCCGACCGGTGGTTTCCCACCCAGAAGGTGATCGCCGTCCTCCAGCTTCTGGGCGGGGGCATCCTGATCCTCATTTCGGCGACGACCGCCTTCGCCCCGATGATGTGGTTGATGCTGTTCTACTCTCTGGTCTATGCCCCGACGCTGGCCCTGACCAACTCGATCGCCTTCGTCAACCTGAAAAGCTCCGAGAAGGAATTTGGGGCTATTCGGGTTTGGGGGACGATCGGCTGGATCGCGGCCGGCTGGGCCTTGACCGGCTGGCGCTTGATGGCCAAATCCCCTGACGGCGTCGCCATGAAGGGCGACGTCCTCATCGCGGCCGGCGTCTTCTCCCTGATCATGGGGGTCTTCTCCTTCTTCCTCCCCCACACCCCGCCGAAAAAAGAAGGAACCAAGCCCTGGGCCTTCCTCGAGGCCCTGAAAATGTTCAAGGATAAAAATTTCACCATCTTCGCGATCATCTCCTTCATCGTGGCCACGGAGCTGCAGTTCTATTACGTCCTGACCTCGCCCTTCCTGACCTCGGCTAAAATCGGGGTCAGCCAGAAATCCATCGGCGCAGTCATGACCATCGCCCAGGTCGCCGAGATCTTCGTCATGGCCTTCATGCTCTCCTGGGCCCTGAAAAAATTCGGAATGCGGCGGACCCTGACCCTGGGCATCCTGGCCTGGCCCATCCGCTACATCATTTTTGTCATCGGCCAGCCGTCCTGGCTGGTCATCGCCTCACTGGCCCTCCACGGCTTCTGCTACGTCTTTTTCTTCACCGCGGCATTCATCTATGTCGACAACATCGCCCCCAAGGACATCCGCCATTCGGCCCAGGGGCTGATCGCCGTCATCATCCTCGGGTTCGGCAATTTCATCGGCAGCCTCTTCTGCGGCTGGATTCAGAACACGTTCACGACCACGGCCGTCAACGCCGCCGGCGAGGCGGTCAAGACGATCGACTGGACCAAGACCTTCCTCGTCCCCACGGCGCTGACCATCATCTGCCTGGTCGTCTTCCTGGCCTTCTTCCGTGACAAGAAGGCGGCCGGCGAAGCCGCCGCGTCTTAAAAAGGAGAACCGATCATGTCCCACCACCACCATCACAAACCGAACCTCGGCGTCGGCATCGTCGGCGGCGGCTTCATCGCCCGCTTCCACATCAAAAGCTTCGTCGGCGTCCGCGACGCCGACATCCTGGGCGTTTACGACCCGGATAAAAGGCGGGCCGCCGAGGCCTGCGCCCTGGCCAAATCGCTCGGCGTCGGCGAGGCCAAGCCCTACTCCTCGATCACGGCCATGGCCTCTGACCCCGCCATCGGGGCGCTCTGGATCTGCGCTCCCAACTTCACCCGCCTCGAGGTCATGGAGGAAATCGCCGCGGCCGTTTTCTCCGGAAAGGCGGAGCTTTCGGGAGTGGCCTGCGAAAAGCCCCTCGGGCGAAACGCCGGAGAAGCCCGGAAGATGCTGGCCTTGGCCCGAAAGGCGGGGCTTTTGGACGGCTATCTTGAAAACCAGGTCTTCTCCCCGGCCGTCGTCCGGGGCAAGGAGATCGTCTGGGCTCGGGGCGCGGCCCTGTCCGGCCCGCCTTACCTGGCCCGGGCGGCCGAGGAGCACAGCGGCCCGCACATGCCCTGGTTCTGGGAAGGGACGCTGCAGGGCGGGGGCGTGCTCAACGATATGATGTGCCATTCGGTCGAGGAGGCCCGGTTCATGCTCACCCCGCCGGGCGCGCCGCGGGACGTCCTGACGCCGGTTTCGGTCACGGCCTACACCAACTGCCTCAAGTGGCAGGAACCCAAGTACGCCGCCATTCTCAAAAAGAACAGCGGCGGCAAGACCGACTATCTCAAGCGGCCGGCCGAGGACTTCGCCCGTTCGCTGGTCGAGTACA
>JAFGEN010000188.1 GCA_016931595.1 Candidatus Aminicenantota bacterium
GATTTCAAGCCATGGTCGGACATGCGCGGCTCCTTTGCTTTTCTTGATTTTCGCGGGGAGCGAATTGCCTTCCAATTATATCAAAGAGATGCGAAGGAGACACTCCGTGCAGAAAGACGGGCGGAAAAAATCTTGACTTCGTCCGGGAAACGGGATACCGATACTTCCATGAAAATTCCCGCATTAGAAAAGCGGTGAAAAGGAGGATTCCTATGACGGTTCGTATATTCCGATTCGTTCCCGTCGCAACGGCGGTTTTGTTTCTGATCGCGGCGCCGGAACTTGCGGCCCAGGCATCCGCGCCCCGGCCGGAGGTGACGGCCGAGGATTACGCCCGGGCGGAGAAATACCTCGGCGGCAATGCCTCCCTCCTCGTTTTCAAAGCTTCCGTCCAGCCGAACTGGATTTCCGGGGACCGGTTCTGGTATCGGAACCGGCTGGCCCGGGGGGCTGAATTCATCCTGGTCGACCCGGCCCGCGGCTCCCGTGGACCGGCCTTCGACCAGGCCGGCGTCGCCGCGGCGTTGTCGGCGGTTGAAGGCAAATCGTTCGACGCGGCCGACCTCCCGTTCACGGATTTCGAATATGCCCCCGACGGAAAGGGGATGACGTTCGTCGTCGGCAGCCGCCGCTATTCCTGCGACCTCAAGGGCCGGGGGTTGAAGGCAGAAAATATCCCGCCCGAAACGGCCGCTCCCCGCCGCTTGGCCGAACCCGAGACGGTTTCGCCCGACGGGCGGCTGGCGGTCTTCATTCGAAACGACAACCTTTGGCTGAGGGATCGGACGTCCGGCGCGGAAACGCAGCTCACCTTCGATGGGGTCAAGGATTACGGTTACGCGACCGACAACGCCGGCTGGAGGAGGAGCGACCGGCCGGTCGCGACCTGGTCGCCCGACGGCAGAAAAATCGCCACGTTCCAGCAGGACCAGCGTGGAGTCGGAGAAATGTACCTGGTCGAAACACGCGTCGGGCACCCCGTCCTCCAGGCCTGGAAATACCCGCTGCCCGGCGACGAAAAGGTGACCATGATCGAGCGGGTGGTCGTCCACCTGGACGGTCCTCGCGTCGTCCGGCTGAAGATGCCCCCCGATCAGCACCGCGGCTCCACGTCCGACGATATCCGGGCCGACGACGGCTCCCTGGACGACGTCGCCTGGAGCCCGGATTCCCGTCGCCTGGCCTTCGTCTCGTCCTCCCGGGATCATAAGACCGCCCGGCTGCGCGAGGCGGATCCGGAAACAGGGGAAGTCCGTGAGGTCTACCAGGAGACCGCGCCGACGTATTTCGAGTCGGGCGCGGACGGCCCCTGCTGGCGGTACCTTCCCGGCTCGGGCGAATTCATCTGGTTTTCCGAGAAAGAGGATAGGGGACGCCTCTATCTTCACGACCTCGGGACCGGACGCTTGAAAAATCCGATCACATCGGGGCCCGGCCGTGTCGCCGGTGTCGTCCGGGTCGAGGCGAAGGACCGTCGCTTGATCTTTGTCGGTCTGGGAATGGAGCCCGGCCGGGATCCCTATTTCCGTCATCTGTATTCCGTCGATTTCGACGGGAGGAACCAAGTTCTCCTGACCCCCGAGGACATGACCCACGACGCCGTCTTGTCGCCGTCGGGGAAGTGGTTCATCGATACGTTCTCCCGCCCCGAAGTCCCGTCGACGACGGTTCTTCGAACGGCCGCCGGCCGCCTGGTCCTCACCCTTGAACAGGCCGATATCTCGGCCTTGCTCGAAACGGGCTGGACGCCGCCGACCCCGTTTATGGTCAAGGGACGGGACGGGAAAACGGACTTGTACGGCCTGATGTTCCGTCCGACGAACTTCGACTCGAATAAAAAATATCCCATCATCAACAACATCTATCCAGGGCCGCAGAGCGGGAGTGTCGGCTCCCGGAGCTTTTCCGCTTCCCGCCGCTGGGACGCCAGGGCGGTCGCCGAGCTGGGCTTCGTCGTTGTCCAGATCGACGGCATGGGGACGCCCAACCGGTCCAAAAGCTTCCATGACGCGTACTACGGCGACATGGCCGACAATACCCTTCCAGACCAGGTCGCCGGAATGAAAGAGCTGGCCGCCCGCTATCCCTGGATCGACATCGCCCGGGCGGGAATCTATGGCCATTCCGGGGGAGGGTTCGCCTCCTGCGCCGCGATGTTCCATTATCCCGATTTCTTCAAGGTGGGGGTTTCCCAGGCCGGCAACCACGACAACCAAGGTTACGAGGACGACTGGGGGGAAAAGTGGCACGGTCTTCTTGTCCGCAATCCGGACGGAACGTCCAATTACGATTCCCAGGCCAATCAGAATTTCGCCAAAAACCTCGAGGGCAAGCTCCTGATCGCCCACGGCTCGATGGATTCCAATGTCCCGCCGTACCTGACGCTGCTCGTCGTCGACGCCCTCATCGCGGCCAACAAGGATTTCGACATGATCCTCTTCCCCAATCGGGGGCATGGATTCGGCAGTGAGCCGTACATGACCCGGCGGCGGTGGGATTATTTCGTCAGACACCTCCTCGGAGCGGAACCTCCGAAAGAGTTCGCCTTCCAACCGGCGGCCGGCTCTATTTCCCGCCGCGGCCTCTCATGAATTCGTTCCAGAGGGAGCGGCGGATGTGAACCGTCAGGATGACGTCGGGTCGTAAGCCGTAATTTTCGACGATGACCCGATCGCCGAGGATTCGGCCGACCTGTCCGGCGAATTCCGGCGAGGCGATGACGACATCGGCCCGAGCCAGGTCTCCGGCCTTCTCCAACTCCGTCCAATAGCCGACTTTCTTGTAGCCCCGGAAGTACCAGGGAAGGGGCCATTGCTCGTAGGGGCCCGCCAGGACCTTCACCAGGAGATTCCGGTGTTCGGGATGGACGGCGGCCAGTTGCTCCATTCGGGCCGGGAGCTTGAGGAAATCGGGGCTGGTCTGGGCGTAGACATAGGGATTCCGGGGATCGGACGGGTAACGGAGATTGGCCTGGCGGTTCTCCAGGGCGAGATGGC
Source organism: Candidatus Aminicenantota bacterium (assembly GCA_016931595.1). Taxonomy (GTDB): domain Bacteria; phylum Acidobacteriota; class Aminicenantia; order Aminicenantales; family UBA4085; genus JAAZPG01. The sequence goes on from JAFGEN010000188.1 coordinate 2,997, forward strand.
CCAGGCCGAGCCCAAGCACCAGGAGGATGACGATCTTCAGGCCGATCGATCGAACCGAACGGAAGAGCCCGATGGCCCCGATCCCGGCCAGCACGAGCCAGCCGATGTAGAACGGAACCAGGTTCCAGGGCGTCTTGTAAGGAAGGAAGGAATAGGCCAGCGTCGTTCCCAGGGTATAGACCACGAGGAAGAGGCCGAGCGACCGGTCGACGGGAGTCGGGTCTTCGGTGTAAATGACCGGGTCCGGCCGGCGGATAAAAATGAAGAACATGCCGGCCAGGCCGAAAAGAAGGACCAGGATTTCGGTCCAAACCAGGCCGTCCTTGACCCGGCCGACGAGAAGGCCGAGGTAATAGAAGAATGAATGGCTGTGGATGCCCGCCGCGTCGCTCCCTTTTTCGACATAGATGTTGAGGGACGAGGCCGCGTCCTTGATCCCTTCGGGGTTGGCCCCGAACGAGGAATAGAACACGACGGCGATGGCCGC
>JAFGEN010000013.1 GCA_016931595.1 Candidatus Aminicenantota bacterium
AGAAGGTAGGCCTCCTGGACATCCAATTCCTTTTCGACCTCGATGATTCCGGAAACCGGCCGGGGGCGTTCGGGAGGCTGAGGAGGATTGTCGCCGCGGGGGATGCCGGCAAACGTCTGCCGGATGGAGGCCTCCATTTCCTCAAGCGAGAGGTTTCCGACGACGGCCAGGACGGCGTTGTTCGGGACGAAGAAGCGGCGGTAGAACCGCTCGACGTCGGCCGCCGTGAGGCGGCGGATGATTTCCGGGTCGCCGTAAACCGGACGCCCGTAAGGGTGGCCGGGAAAGAGGTTTTGATAAACCAGGGCTTGGCCGAAGCGGAACGCGTCGTCCTCGATCTGCCGGATTTCCTCCAGGACCACCTCTTTTTCGGCCGCCAGCTCCGTCTCGCCGATTTTCAGTTGAAACAGGATCTCCTTCTGGACGCCCAGGCCGAAGGCGAAATGCTCCGCCGGAAGGGAGATTTCAAAAAGAGCGAAGTCCTGGCCGGTATGGGCGTTGAAGACCGCCCCATGGCGGCGGAGATCCCGGGCGATCTCGCTTCCGGAACGAATGTCTGTTCCCCGGAAAATGGTGTAATGCTCCAGGAGATGGACCAGGCCGGAGGTTTCGTCCGTTTCGTCCCTGGACCCGGCATTGATCCCGGTGACGATGTTGACCAAGGGAACCGACTCCCTCCGGACGAGGAAAATGCGCAGGCCGTTCTCCAGGGTGAAGATCTTCTCCGTTGGGGGAGGAGTCTGTCCGGCGGCGGGGGAAGAGAGGACCGTGGCGGCGACAACAAGAAGGAGGAGGTTCACAATCCCGTTTCCCGTCGCGGACCGTCGAAGCGCCTTTTGAAGGACCATTGTGCCGCCACGATCCATTTTATCCGTTATCACTCTCGAGAGAAAGCAACCTTCGTGCCAGGGCGAGGCCTTCCCTTATCCTGTCCGGATTCGGACCATCTTCAGCCCGATTCATGCAAAGAGATGTTACGCGGGTGTAAATTTCTTCTTGCGGGCCTGCAGATGACCTTTCATTCCCGGGGGGCGGGCTCCTTGTGTTAAAATATGCCCAAGGAAAACTCGATGAAACCCGAACGCAAAGCCCGCATCCTGGTCATTGACGACGAAGAGAAGATCCGCAAATCGTTGAAGATGATCCTGGAATACGAGGGCTATGTCTTTTTCGAGGCCGGGGACGGCGAAGAAGGCCTGGAGAAAATCGAGGAAATTCCGGGTCTCGACCTGGTCCTTCTCGACATCCATCTTCCCGGCCGGGACGGCCTGGATGTCCTGAAAGAAATCCGAAACCGTCCCTTCGCCCCCGAAGTCATCATGATCTCCGGTCAGGGGACCGTTCAGACGGCCGTCGAGGCGACCAAGCTGGGAGCCTTCGAGTTTCTGGAAAAACCCCTCCATCGCGACCGGATCCTCCTGACCCTGCGCAACGCCCTCGACCGCAACAAGCTGGCCAGGGAGAACCTGGACTTGAAGCGGAAGACCGAAAAGCGGTACGAGCTCATCGGCAACCATCCGCTGATGAAGAAGCTCTGGCGGGATATCCAGTCGGCCGCCCCGACCAACGCCACGGTCCTGATCTTCGGCGAGAGCGGCACGGGCAAGGAGCTGATCGCCCGGGCCATCCATGCCGGGAGCCTTCGGGCCAAGGAGGCCTTCATCCAGGTCAACTGCGCGGCCATCCCGGAGGAACTGATCGAATCGGAGCTCTTCGGCCACGAGAAGGGGTCGTTCACCGGGGCGACGGAAAAGAAAGCCGGAAAATTCGACCTGGCCGACGGGGGGACGATCTTCCTGGACGAGATCGGGGATATGAGCCTCAAGACCCAGTCCAAGGTCCTCCGGGTCCTTGAGGAGGGCGAGGTCCAGAAGGTCGGCTCGAACAAGATTTCCAAGGTCGACGTTCGGGTGATTGCCGCGACCAATAAGGACCTCAAGGAGGAGATCGAGAAAAACCTCTTCCGCAGCGACTTGTATTTTCGGCTGAATGTCCTGCCGATGTCCTCGCCGCCGTTGCGGGAGAAGCGGGAGGACATCCCTCTCCTGATCGACTACTTTTCCAGGATGTTCGTCGAGGAGAATAACTTCAAGCCCAAGACGTTCTCGCCCGAGGCGGTCGAGGTCATGACCCGCTGCTTCTGGAAGGGGAACGTCCGGGAGCTTCGGAACGTGGTCGAACGGCTTCTGATCATGACCCCGGGGGACCGGATCGAGAAAAGCGACCTGCCGGAGCAGATCCGGGGAGAGAAGGGCGTGGTCCTGCCGGAAGCGTCCAAGGTGAAGACGCTCAAGGATTTTCGGGACATGGCCGAGCGCGAGTTCCTCCTGGCCAAGCTCGAGGCCAACGACTGGAACATCAGCCGGACGGCGAGGGAAGTGGACACGCCGCGCTCGAACCTGTATAAGAAGCTGGAGCAGTACGGAATCAAAATCACGGCCGGAGTGGACGAGGCGGTCGCTCCCGAATCCGAACAGGAGGAGGGGGAGGAAAGTCCGGACTCCGCAGGGCAGGGTGGTCGCTAACGGCGACCCCGGGCAACCGGAGGGAAAGTGCCACAGAAAACACACCGCCCGCGAGGGCAAGGGTGAAAAGGCGAGGTAAGAGCTCACCGCCCCGGTGGTGACACCGGGGGCAGGGCAAACCCCACCCGGAGCAAGGCCAAACGTGCCCCCCATGGGATCGCCCGTCCCGGGGGCGGGTCGGCCGCATGACTCCGCGGGCAACCGCGGGGCGAGACAAATGACCGCCCCCGGCGCTTCGGCGCCGGGAACAGGATCCGGCTTATGCGCCGCTCCGACCGTGATTTCACACCGTTCGCCTTGAAGCGAACGGTGTTCCAAATACGGCCTGTCCTCCGTGTCGCTACGACACCAGGGCGGCCGTCAAACTCCCGAGGCAGATCCAAAGGCAAATCCAAGCCTCGGGGGAATACGGCCTGTCCTCCGTGTCGCATCGACACCAGGGCGGCCATGATTCATTACATTTTGCTGCGAAAAATGGAACTCATGTACGATAGTCCCCCGTCCCGTTGCGCGTGATTAGGGACGCCTTGCACGATTTTAATGAATGAAGTATGAATCATACGGGATAGATGATGTTCGAAAAAATTCGGAAAGGGTTCTTTATCGCCGCCGGTTCGCTGTTCCTCGGACTCGGGGCCGTCGGCCTTTTTCTGCCGGTCCTGCCGACCACGCCCTTTTTGCTGCTGGCGGCCGCCTGTTTTTTCCGGGGCTCGGATCGGATGTATACTTGGCTGCTCCATCACCCGTGGTTCGGACTCACGATCCGCAATTACCGGCAACATCGGGCTGTGTCGAAGCGGGCGAAAATCGTCTCCATCGCCGCGCTCTGGCTGTTCATCGGATTTTCGGCGCTGGTTGCCGCGAGCGCGCTCTGGCACAAATTGCTTTTGATCGGCGTCGCCGCCGGCGTCTCCCTTTTCCTGCTCACTCTCAAGGCCGCGACGCCGGGCATGACCGGGGCGAAGCCGGAATCGACGACTCGGCGGCATGGTCCGCCGCCTCGATAGTGGATGCCGGCTTGACCCGTGGATGGGAATTTTTATAATAGTGGCCAGGCCGGGAGGGGTTTCTTCGGCCCTCCGGAAGGGCAACGAATCGCCCGCTTTCCCGGTTCGAATTGACAACACGCGCGATGTCACGCGCCTTGCGCGACTGGAGGTTTTGAATGATTGCCGTTGAAAACTTGGTCAAACGCTACGGCGACCTCGTCGCCGTCAACGACCTGAGCTTTTCGGTCGAGGAAGGCCGGATCTGGGGTCTCCTCGGTCCCAACGCGGCCGGAAAGACGACCACCATGCGGATCCTGACGGGGTTCCTGCCGGCCTCGGAGGGAACGGCCGCGGTCGCGGGATTCGACGTCTTTAGGGATGCGGACAAGGTCAAACAGATCATCGGCTACCTGCCGGAGGTCCCGCCGTTGTATCCCGACCAGACCGTGACCGAGTATCTGGGATTTGTCGCCGACCTGAAAAAAGTCCCTTCAGCCAAGAAAAAAGACGCGGTGGCCCGGGCGGTCAAGGCCACGGGGCTGGAGTCGGTCAAGGGCCGGCTGATCAAGAACATTTCCCGGGGATACAGGCAGCGCGTCGGCATCGCCCAGGCTCTGGTCCATGACCCGAAAGTCCTGATCCTGGATGAGCCGACGATCGGCCTGGACCCGGCCCAGATCCGCGAGATCCGGAGCATGATCCAATCCCTCAAGGGGGAGCGGACGATCATTCTGTCCACCCATATCCTGGCCGAGGTCACCCAGACCTGCGACGGGGTGGTCATTGTCAATGAAGGCCGCCTCAAGGCCTCGGGCTCGCTGTCCGACTTGACCGCTTCGGTCGAGCACAAGGACGGGGTCGTTCTCAAGGTCCGCGGTTCGGCCGCGGATGCGGCGGCTGCGTTGCGGGCCTTGCCCGGCGTGGACAAGGCCGACCTCGAAGCCGACGGGCTTCGGGTGGAATGGGCGCCGGGGGCGGACCTGCGGGACGATGTCGCCCGGCTGGTCGTGGAAAAGGGATTCGGCCTTCTGGAGATGAGGCCGATCACGATGAACATCGAGGACCTCTACCTCAAGATCGTCTCCGGGGGAGTGGACCAATGAAAGCCGTCTGGATCATCGCCAAGAAAGAGCTGCGGGCGTACTTCACCTCGCCCATCGCCTATGTCGTCATGACCGTCTTTTTGGTCCTGACCGGATTCTTTTTCTACAGCCTGGTCTGGTGGTTCAACGCCCAGTCCATGCAGGCCGCCCAGAATCCGTACTATGCCCAGCAGATGAATATCAACCTGATGGTCTTCGGGCCGCTGTTCAACAACATGAGCATCATTCTCCTGCTGGTTCTCCCATTGCTGACCATGCGGCTTCTGGCCGAGGAAAAGAAGGCCGGGACCGAGGAGTTGTTGATGACCTCGCCGATCAGCGTCTGGCGGATCATCATGGGCAAGTACCTGGCCTCGCTTCTGGTCGTCGCGGCGATGCTGGCCTTGACCGCGCTCCCGGCCGTCTTCACCTTTCTCTACGGCAATCCGGAACTCGCTCCGATTCTCAACGGATATCTCGGCCTTTTCCTCATGGCCGCCGCGTTTCTGGCCGTCGGCCTGTTCTTTTCGTCTTTGACCGAGAACCAGATCGTCGCCGCCGTGCTGACGTTCGGGGCTCTGCTCCTGTTCTGGGTCCTGAACTGGGCCTCCGGCTCGGCCTCGGGATTCTGGAGCGCCGTCTTGAACTACGTCTCCTTCTTCCCTCATTTCGGCAACTCCACCCAGGGGATCCTGGACACGACCGACCTCGTCTACTACGCCAGCTTCGCCTTTTTCGGGCTGTTCCTGACCCACGCGGTCATCCAGTCCCGCCGCTGGAGATAAGCCATGGACAAGCTGAAAACCAAACTCAACTCGATCGGCCTCATCCTTTTCGGATTGGCTCTCGTCGCCCTCAAGATCTGGCCCCAGAGCGGGCTCCTGGCCCTCATCCTGGGCCTTCTCGGGGCGGCCGCCATGGCCGTCTATTTCGTCCTCCACGCCGGCGAATTGAAGCAGGGCCTCAAGCGGCGCTCCTTTCTGTATTCCTCGAACCTGGCCCTGGTGATCGTCCTGACGCTGGCCATCCTGGGATTGATCAATTACCTCGGGTCGCGGCATCATAAGCGCATCGACTTCACCGAGGCCAAGATCCACAGCCTCTCCGACCAGTCCATCACCGTGGCCAAAGCCCTCAAGCAGGACGTCCTGGTCAAAGCCTTTTTCCGCGAGGGCAACTACGGCAAGGCGCGGCTGGAGGACTTGCTCAAAATCTATGCCTACCACTCGCCCCGGATCAAGACGGAGTTTATCGACCCGGACAAAAATCCCGGGCTGGTCAAGCGCTACGAGATCACCCAGGACGGGACGGTCGTCTTCGAGGCCGGCGACAAGGACACCCGGATCACCGAGACGACCGAAGAGGCCGTAACCAACGCCATCATCAAGGTGACCCGGGAAAAGTCCAAGACCATTCTCTTTCTCGAAGGCCACGGCGAGAAATCGATCGAGGATGCGGAGGAAAACGGCATCTCGTTCGCCAAGGACGAGCTGGCCAAGCTCGGATACGAGGTCAAGAAGCAAACGCTGGCCCTGCCGGAGGCTCTTGCCGGCGATTGCGCCCTGCTCGTCGTGCCCGGTCCGCAGAAGGACCTGGCCCCGGCCGAGCTCGAAGCGATTTCCGAATATCTCAAGAGCGGCGGACGGATTCTCGTTCTTCTCGACCC
>JAFGEN010000189.1 GCA_016931595.1 Candidatus Aminicenantota bacterium
CCGTCCGGAGCCTGTTCGTGGTAGGCGGAGACGTCGGGATTTCCGAGAACCCACTCCACCAGACGCTTCCAGAAGGGCAGCGGTTCGACTCCGTACGGCGAGCAGACGATGAGAAGCTCGTCGTCCTTCATCGCCGCGGTGTACTTGCTGATGATCTGGTCGTAGTACTGGTAATACCGTTCGATGACCGGTCCGAATTTCTGGATTTCGTCCGGCCGGATTTCGCCGAATTCGGCCGGGTTGCTGTACTTGTAGAAGTAGCTCTGAACATCGGACAGGCCGTCCAGGGTGAGGACGAACAGTTGCGGGGGGATCTCCTGTCGGGCCAGGAAGGCCCGCTCCTCGGTGATCCGGTCGCGGGTCAAAACATCCTCGAGGATCCGGCGGACGGGGGCGGTTTCCTCCAGGAGGTCCTTGAACAGGGAGAGGAACAACTTGTCCGTCGTCGCCCCGGCGGGAGAGGCGCCTGTCTCCGGTCGTTCCGCGGCCATGGCCTCGGATCGCACGACGACGGCCTGTTCTTCGCCGTAGATCATCTCGATGTCCTTGACCGCCGGGGGAGGCTCAAAGGGTTCGACCTCCAGGAGTCCGAGCTGCGTCAGCTGCCGGAACAGGATGAACCGGGGGACGACTTCCAGGGTGTCCGGAAAACCGGGAATCCTATACCGGACGCCGGACAGGCGGCGGTGTTTTCCGGGGAGCTTGCCGGTCCGAAGGGTCCGCCGAAGAACGACGGAATCGCTCGGCGTGAAACCCGAGAGATGACCCCAGGATCCCTGTTCCATTAAGTAGGAAAAACTGGGAAGGGCCTTCTTGTTTACCAGGGGGAAGATGAATTCGAAGCTCAAACCCTCGAGGTTGAGGATCGTCACCTTCCGGGAGATCTCCTGGGCCTGAAGGCTGGAAAGGCGGATGGGCTGCTCGACGGCCGGGAAGCCGAGACGGAGGACAACGGCCAGGATGAAGGCCGCTCCGGCTGCGGCGAAGTAGGCGATGAGCAGGGCCGGGCGGCGTCTTCCATGAAAGTAGCGGTAGAGGAGGACCAGCCCGGCCGCGGCCGAGGCGAACAAGACGGTCATCTGGATCTGCATGGCCCGGCGAACCGCCGGGACGAAAAACGAAGCGAAGTGGATCATATTCTCGCGGAAGACGACGAGGAAGACGAGGGTCAGCAGGGAGAAGCCGAGGCTCAGAAAACGTGGGGAGAGAAATCCTTTCCGGGCCGGCCGGGTCACGAAGAACCGATAGATCGAGGCGACGAGAATCGCCCCGAGGGCGGTCAACAGGCCGTACGTTGGAAAGAGGAGGACGGCCAGGCGGGGAAAATCCAGGATTTCCGGCCGGTGGTTGATGTTGAGGTCGAGGACAAGCAGGGCCAGGAGAAGGCAGAAAAAGAGTCCGCTGATCAGACCGTTGGCCAGGAGTCGAAGGACGCGCATTGCGGATTCACGTTAGCACGGCCTCCGGCCGGGGTCAATCCGTCTTGACATTGAACGGGTCGTCAGGTAATTAAAGCATGGTACCGGCATGAATCTCAGCCCCGGTTTCTATTTTCTCGTTTCCCTGGTTTTGACCATTGCGGTTTCCGCGTCCATAGCCGTCTATATCCTCCGGCGGCGGGCGGCACCGGGAACCTGCGAATATTTCCTGGTTTCCCTCTGTCTTTTCTTTCTTGCTCTGACCGAAAGCCTTTGCCTGTTCGCCGGAAGCGCCGGGCAGGCCCTGTTCTGGTTTAAAATCCGGTTTGTCTTCAATGCCTTGATTCCCGTTTTCTTCCTGGGTTTCGCGCTTGGATACACGAATCGGACGGCCTGGATTTCCCGGTGGGTCAGGGCCGGATTTTTCGTCATCCCCGCCCTCGCTCAGGTCCTGGTCTGGACCAATGACGCCCACCATCTGTTCGTGAAGAGAGAGGCCGGTTTCGTGCTGGAGGGGCCTTTTTGGATCGTCGTCACGGCCGAGCGCCAGGCCGGTGTCGGATTCCTCACTTATTCCCTTTATGGGATGATGCTTCTTCTGGGGGCCGTCACGCTCCTCACTCTCGACGCCTTGAAAAGGAAGCCGCGGGACTTCGGCCGGATTTTTTTCATCTGCGCGGGGGGGCTTGCAGCCGCGGCCACCGCGCTCATTTCGGCCTTCAACCTTTTCCCCCAGGCGGAATTCAACATCTTCGCCCCCGGCCTGGGGTTCAGTTTTCTTTTATTTGCGATCGCCGTTTTCCGCTTCCGGCTTTTCCGGAGGTCTCCTGCCGCGGACCATTCCCCCGACAGGATCGCCCAGGAGAGGTCGCTCGGACCCATCCTTTTAATCCTCGCCGTTCTGGCTTCGAGCATCATCGCTGTGGGCTTCGTCTCCTTTCGAGAGTTCGAATCCAAACTCAGGACCCAGGCCGAAAACCAACTGACCGCCGTGGCGACCCTCAAGGCCGGCGAGCTCCGGAACTGGCGGGCGGGACAGTTGGCCGACGGCGCGTTGCTGCAGGAAGACGCCTTGTTCGCCGACCTTGTGTCCCGGTTCTTGAAAGATCCGGCCGCTGCCCGATATCGGGAAGAGCTTCGGGCCCGGCTCATCCGGTATCAGGTCTATCGACATTATTTAAAGGCATATATCCTGGACATGAAGGGAACCACGCGAATGGGGGTCCCTGATTCGGCGGCAGGGCCCGGCATTTCCGGTGCTCCGGAAGCCGTCGCTGCGGTGACCGCCCGAGAGGAGCCGATGATCGTGGATTTCCACCGGGATGAAGAGAATGGCCCCATCCATCTATCTCTTTATGTCCCGCTGTACGCCTCCGGGCCCCGGGGGGAACGCGGTCCGGCCATTGGAGCCGTCGTTTTCAGGATCGACCCGACCGTTTATCTCTATCCTTATATTCTGAAATGGCCCGGGCCGAGCGCCACGGCCGAAACGATTCTCGTGCGCCGGGATGGAGATTCGATCCTGTATCTCAACGACCTGAGTCATCAGTCCGGCTCGGCCCTTCGGCTGCGGTTCCCAATCAACCGGACGGATATGATTTGCGTCCAGGCTGTTTTAGGTCAGGAAGGAATCATCGAGGGGAAGTCCGATGCTGGAAACCCGAGCCTGGCCGCAGGCCGGGCGATTCCCGGCTCGCCTTGGTTCATCGTCACCCGGATTGACCTCGCGGAGATCTATGCCCCCATCCGGCAACGGCTTTGGGGGACACTCCTCCTTTTAACGGCTCTCCTTGTCGCCTCATCCTCCGCCCTGGGCCTGATTTGGAGACGCCAGCGGGTGCGGTATTTCCGCGGCAGGGCCGAAATCGGTCAAAAGCTTCAGGAAAGCCTCGAGCGCTTCGAGCTGGCCAACAAGGCCACGTTCGATGTCGTCTGGGATTGGGACCTCAGGAACGACACCATCTGGCGGAACGATCATCTCCAGGGAATGTTCGGATACCGGCCGGAAGAACTGGAGGCTGGAATCCAATCCTGGAAAAGCCATGTCCACCCCGAAGACCGCGACCGGGTCTATTCCGGCATCCAAGCGGTGATCGACGGAGGGGGACAATTCTGGTCCGATCACTACCGGTTCACCCACAAGGACGGCCGCTTCCTGGTGATCTTCGATCGTGGGTACGTCATTCGGGACGACGTCGGCAAACCCATCCGGATGATCGGGGCGATGCAGGACCTGACCGAACGCATCAGGGCCGAACAGGCGGTCCTCCATTCCAGGGACCTGATGCGCTACATCATCGAGCATAACCGGAGCGCCGTCGCCGTCCACGACCGGGACCTGAAATATCTGTACGTCAGCCAGCGCTACCTGGACGAGTACAAGGTCAAGGAAAAGGACGTGATCGGTAAATCCCATTACGACGTCTTCCCCGACCTTCCCCGGAAGTGGAGGGACGTCCACCAAAAAGCCCTTGCCGGGGTCGTTTCCAGCGCCGAGGACGACCCGTATATCCGGTCGGACGGAACGATCGATTGGACCCGCTGGGAATGCCGGCCCTGGTACGAGGCCGACGGATCCATCGGCGGCATCATCGTTTACACGGAAGTCGTCACCGAGAGAAAGAAGGCCCAGGACGCGCTCCGGACGTCGCTCCGGGAGAAGGAGGTCCTTCTCAAGGAGATCCACCATAGGGTCAAGAACAACATGCAGGTGATCTCGAGTCTCCTGAACCTGCAGGCCGCTCAGATCGGGGAAGCCCGGTTCCAGGACGCCCTGAAGGAAACCCAGCGCCGGATCCGGTCGATGGCCCTCCTTCACGAGAAGTTATACAAGAGCCGGGACCTGTCCAGGATCGATTTCGTCGAGTATGCCAAAAGCCTGGCCGAACATATTTTCCATTCCTTCCTCATGGATGCCCGCCGGATCGACGTCAGGTTCGAGATGGAGCCGGCGTTCTTCGACATCGCCACGGCCAACCCCCTCGGGTTGATCCTCAACGAGCTCTTCTCCAACGCCGTCAAGCACGCATTCCCGGGCGACCGGAAGGGCGAGATCCTCGTCGGCCTCCGGCGGTCGGGGGAGGAGGAGTACGTCCTGACCGTCCGGGATGACGGCGTCGGGCTTCCGCCCGACTTCGACCTGTCCGGGAATACGTCCTTCGGCGTCCAGATCATCGAGTCGCTGGTTTCTCAGCTCAACGGAGCGCTGACAATCGGCAAATCGCCGCGCGGGGCCTCCTTCGAGCTGTTGTTCCACGAGCTCCACTACGCGCCCCGGTTCGACCCGGGAATCGCCAAGACCACCTGACCTCCCATCCGGCTTCCCGCCTCGGGTAGCCCGGTCGGGGGATTTATTGTAAGATGTCGGCATGGCCGAGACGCTCGAGGGAACGATCGAGCATATCCTGTTTTTCAACCCGGAAAACGGCTATTCGGTCTTCCGTTTTGCCTGTTCCGAAGGCCCTCCCGTTACCGTCGTCGGCGCGTTTCCGCCGCTTTCGGCCGGTGAGAGGCTGAAGGTGACCGGCAAGTGGGAGCTTTCATCCAAGTTCGGCCGACAGTTTAAAGCCGAAACCTTCATTCCCTGCCTTCCGGCCACCTCTTCCGGCATCGAGAAATTCCTGTCCTGCGGCCTGATTAAGGGCATTGGTCCGGTCCTGGCCGGGCGGATTGTGAAGAAATTCGGAGATCGGACGCTCGAGATCCTGGATAAAGAGCCGGGCCGGATGCTGGAGGTCGAGGGCGTCGGGGCGGTCAAATTCGAGGACATCAGGAAATCCTGGGAGGAGCACGAGGACATCCGCGGCCTGACCATCTTTCTTCAGGATCACGGCGTCTCGACCGGCCTGGCCGTCAAAATCCACCGCCACTACGGAGCCAAGGCTTACGACGTCCTCAAAACCAACCCGTACCGGATGGCCCAGGACATTTGGGGCATCGGCTTTAAAACATCCGACGCCATCGCTCTCAAGCTCGGCCTCGATCCCGGATCCCTCGAGCGGGTCAAAGCCTTCATTCAATACCTCCTGGGAAAGGACAACGAGCAGGGCCACGTTTTTTCTTACGACGAAGCCTTGGCCGCCTCCTGCGCCGAGGAAATCCAAACTCCCCGGGAAAAATTCGAGAAGGCTCTCGAAATCCTGGCGGGGGAGAGGGCCGTGGTCATCGAAGCGCTTCCCGGCGGACGCCGGGCGGTTTACCGGCCTTATTACCACGAAGCCCAGGAAGAGGTGGTCCGGTCCATCCGCGACCTGGCCCGGGCGCCGTTTTTCCGCCCGCCGTTCGATATCGACGCCGCCGCGGCCGAGATCGAACGGTCCTTCGGCTTCGCCTTCTCCGAACTCCAGCGCCGGGCGGTCCGGGAGAGCGTCCAGCGGAAGATCCTGGTCATCACCGGCGGGCCGGGCACCGGGAAAACGACCATCGTCCGGGCCGTGACGGCCTTGTTCGACAAGTGGGGGAAATCGGTCCTTCTGGCCGCCCCGACCGGGCGGGCGGCCAAGCGCCTTTCGGAAACGACCGGGCGGGAAGCCAAGACCATTCATCGCACCCTCGAGTTCAACCCCAAGACCGGTCATTTCCGCCGCGGGCCCGGTCATCCGCTCCAGGGCGACGCGATTATCATCGACGAGTTCTCGATGGTCGACCTGGCCCTGATGCACGGCCTGGTCCGGGCCGTCCCGGCCTCGATGCGGTTGATCCTCGTCGGCGACAAGGACCAGCTTCCCGCGCTCGGCCCCGGAACGTTGCTCCGCGACTTGATCGAATGCGGACGGGTGAGCGTGGTCCGGCTCGACGAGATCTTCCGCCAGGAGAGAGACAGCCTCATCGTCCAAAACGCCCACCGGATCAACCAGGGATTGGGCATCGTTCACCCGAAGAAGGGGGATCCCGAGTCCGACTTTTATTTCATCCGGGCCGAAGAGGAGGCCAAAGTCTTCTCCACGATCATGCAGTTGTGCGGATACCGGATTCCCCAGCGGTTCCATCTCAGCCCCCTTTCGCCCCAGATCCAGGTGATCAGCCCGATGTACAAGGGCTTCGTCGGCGTGGAGCGGCTGAACGCCGAGATGCAGTCCCGCCTCAACAAGACCGGCGAGGCCCTCCACCTCGGCTCGCGCCAGATCCGGGTCCGGGATAAGGTCATGCAGGTCCGGAACAACTACGAGAAGGACGTCTTCAACGGGGACATCGGGACCGTTGTCCATGTCGACCCGGCCCGGTACGGCCTGATCGTCCATTTCGACGGCCGGCCGGTGTTTTACGAGCGGGAAGACCTGGACGACCTAGTCCTGGCCTACGCCGTTTCCGTTCACAAATCGCAGGGCAGCGAATACCAGGCCGTGGTCCTGCCCCTCCTGACCCAGCATTTCATCATGCTTCAGCGCAACCTGTTCTACACCGCCCTGACTCGGGCCAAAAAATTGAGCGTGGTCGTCGGTTCGTACAAGGCCCTGTACATCGCCATCAAGAACGACAAACCCATCCAGAGAAACAGCCTGATCCGGGATAAGCTTCTGGCCGCCCTTGAAGCCCCAGCCCTGACTTGAGGAAATGGCTTCCTTGAAGGTAAGATGAAGGGAAGAAATGGAGGACCTCTATGAAAATATCCAAAGGAACGGTGATGGCCGCCCTTGTCCTGACCGCCCTCTGCCTGGGCGCGGCCGCGGACGGCTGGGTGGTGAAAGTCCAGACGACGGCGCTCCGTAAGAATCCGCAGTTCTATGCGCCCGTCGTCGCCAACCTGAAAGCGGGCGAACTTCTGACCCAGGTCTCGGCTTCAGGAGCCTGGCTCCAGGTAAAGACGGCCGCGGGCGCGACCGGCTGGGTGCATAAGAGCGCGGTGGAGGTTCCCCGCTATGCTCTCATGGCTTCGGCCGGTGGAGCCAGGACGCAGGCCGCCGCCTCCCAGGCCGCCCTGGCCGGCAAGGGATTCAGCAAGCAGGTCGAGGACGCGTACAAGGCCAAAAACAAGGGGGCGAATTTCGCCGGGGTCGACCGGATGCTCCAGGTCAAGGTGACGCCGGCCGAAGTGAAGGCCTTCCTCGACCAGGGCAGGCTCGGCGCAACCGGGGGTGCCCAGTGAACGCCCGGCTCCGTCTTTGTTTCGGATTCATCCTCGCCGGGCTCCTGGCCTTCGCCGGCTGCAGCGTTCTCGAGCAGGGCACGCAGATCCTCGGCCAGGCCGAAACGGTCGTGGAAAAGGGCGAGAAGGCCGTCGATACGGCCAAGAAGCTCCGCTCGGCTTTCTCCGATTTCAGCGAGGAGGAAGAGTATTACATCGGCCGGTCTGTGGCGGCCATCATCCTCGGCCAGTATCCTCCCTTGAACAACGCCGCCCTCAACCGGTACGTCAACAAGGTCGGAAACGCGGTGGCCATGTTCTCCGAGCGGCCGGAAATTTACGCCGGCTGGCACTTTCTCGTCCTGGATACCGATGAAGTCAACGCCCTGGCCGCCCCGGGCGGATTCATCTTCATCACCAAGGGATTGCTGAAGCGATGCCCCGACGAGGAATCGCTGGGCCTGATCCTGGCTCACGAGGTCGGGCACGTGGTCGCCAAGCACGGCCTCCAATCCATCAAGAAAGCCAACCTGACCCAGGCCTTCACGGCCATCGGGACGGAAGCGATCCAGGCCTACGGCCCGGCCGAACTGGCCCAGGTGACCTCCGCCTTCGAAGGCGTTCTCAGCGACATCGTCGAGAAGCTCATCACCCGGGGTTATGACCGGAAATACGAATACGAGGCCGACGAGCTGGCGGTGAATATCGGAAGCGGAACCGGCTACGACCCGAACGGCATTTCCCGCTTTCTCCAGACCATGGTCGGGGACAAGTCGGCTGTTTCCGGCAAAGGATGGTTTAAAACCCACCCCACCCCGGAGCAGCGGCTGGACCGGGTGAAATCGGAGATCGCCGGTCTCCAAACGGTTCCCTCCATTGCCGTCGTCAGGACCCAGCGGTTCAAGTCCGCCGTTGCCTCGCTCAAATAAGGGCGGGGCCGGATCGTTGTGCTGAAGAAACGGGGAGTCCGGGGCCTGGCCGTCGGGGCGGCCGCCGTCCTGGCTGTGCTGGGACTGGATTCGGTCCGGGCATTCGACCGCCTGGAATGGAAATCCTGGGACGCGAGGATGGCTCTGTTTGCCGATCCGTCGAAGGCCTCCAAGGATATCGTTCTCATCCAGGTCGATCAATACAGCCTCGATTTCTTCGCCAAGCAAGGAATCACCTGGCCTTGGCCGCGCGGTTTGTACGGCGCGATTGTCCGACACCTGGCTGCGGGCGGAGCGAAGGCCGTCTTTTTCGACATCGCGATGACCGAAACATCGTGGTTCGGTGAGGCGGACGACGATGATTTCTCCGCCGCCTGCGCTGAAGCGGGCAATGTCGTTCTTCCCGTGTTTCTCAGCCCCAACGAGCCCGCGCCGGAATCCGTTTCCGATCCGGCCATCCTGGACATTTTTCGGAAAAAGGCCGAGGCGGGTTTGCCGGGAATCCTTCGGAGCGGGTCTCCCGCCGGAGGGCCGAAAGCGCGGGCGGAAATCTCCCGATCCGTGACGCTTCCGATCCCGCCGCTTCTTCGCGCGGCCCGGGCGACGGCCAATGTCGGCATCCAGCCCGACGCGGATACGATTTACCGCCGAACACCCGTTCGCTTCCTCTTCCGGGGCGGACCGGGGGAGGGGTTGTCCGAAACGTCTTTCTTTGTCGGTTCCGTCCCGTTGGCCTTGGTCATGGCCGGCCGTTCCGGAAAAGAGGCCCCGGCTGATTCAATCAACGGGGACGGCAGGATGATCATCCGCTATTTCCGGACGGATCCGAAAACCGGCTCGGCTTATGAATCGTACACGGCGGCGTCGGTCATCAACTCGTTCGCCCTGGTCCAGGAAGGGAAAAAGCCCGACCTGGAGGCGGCCGTTTTCGCCGGGAAAATCGTCCTGGTCGGATTGACCGCGGTCGGCCTTTTCGACATCAAGGCGAGCCCTCTTTCCGGGTCCGTTCCCGGTGTCGAGATCCAGGCCGCCGCCGTGGATACGATGTTGAACAACCGGGCCTTTGATTTTCTCCCCGGCGTTCTCGACTGGCTTTATATCGCGATCCTGGCCCTGGCCGCCGGCTGGACCGTTTCCATCCTCCGGAAGCCCGGCGCCCAGGCCGGAGCGTTCGCCGGATTTCTCCTGGCTCCGGCGGCCGCATCGACGGCCGCGTTCGGCGGAAAAATCTGGCTCGATTTCGTCGCCCCGTTTTCGGCGATCCTTCTGACCATCGTCGGGGCGGCCGTCCTCAATTACATGGTCGAAGGACGGGAGAGGCGCTTCCTCAAGGGCGC
>JAFGEN010000014.1 GCA_016931595.1 Candidatus Aminicenantota bacterium
CAGGAAAAGATGAAGAAGCGCTGGAATACTATCAGAAGGCGATCGCAATAGCCGCAGAGATTGATAACAGCCAGATCCTTTGGAATACACTTTGCGAAATGGCCGATTTGAAGAAGAAGAAAGGCGATTTCGACGAGGCTCTGAAATGCTATGAATATGCCATGAATGTGATCGAAAAAAGCCGATCTTCGATCGGGGACGAGGACCTCAAGGCCCTTTATCTCGGGTCAAACCGGAGGCTCGCGGCATTCCATGGAGCAATCGATCTCTTATATAAAATTAGTCGCAACGGCGACGCTTCAGGTGCCGCCGCCCGGGCCTTCGGATATATCGAACGGGCCAAAGCAAGGGGATTCATGGACAGCTTGGAAATCGGCCGTGTTTCTGCCGCCCAACCCGTCGACCCGGTGACCGATAACAAGATGAAAGCCCTTCAAATCCGGTTGAGCCGGTTGTCCCGGCAGTTAGGAGAACCGCCGCCTTCATACGAAGAGAGTCGGGTTGCCGAAGAAGAAGCCTTGCGGCTGGAAGAAGAATATGAAAAATTCCGCCGGGATCTCCGCCTTCTTGACCCACGGTTTGCCGGGGTCCGGTTCCCCGACCTAATTACACTCGAGCAATTGAAAAGCAGCCTCCCGGACGACGGAACCGTCGTATTGACGTATGCGCTGGGACAGGAGTCCGCATACGGCCTGGCCATCGACCGGAAGGGGCAGCGACTTTTCCCGCTCCCGGCGCCTCGAGTCTTGCGCGAACTTGTCGTCCGCCACTTGAAATGGGTTTCCGACCCGGAAAGGAAGCCCGAGGAAACGGCCGTGGACCTCTACCGAACGTTGATCGCTCCCGGGATTAAGGAGACCTGCCCGCGGATACTGATCGTTCCGGACGATGTCCTGCACTATCTTCCTTTTGAGACAATCCGGCCACCGGCCGGATCGCACTGGCTGGGAGCCGAGACCGAGATCGCCTATGCGCCCTCGCTTTCTTCCCTAGCTGAAATCGAAAAGAGGGCCGATCAGCGCCGCCCGCCTCATCTCGATTTTTTTGCCGTGGCAGCGGCTGATCCCGAAGTCGCAGAGGATCAAGGGTCTTTTCGATACCGGTCTGAGGAAGTGGATGAGATCTCGAAGCTGTTCCGGCCGGGAAGATGCGTTTTGTTGAAAGGGGAAGAGGCCGGAGAAGCAAATCTCAAGCGGAGTCCGCTTTCAGACGCCCGGATCATCCATTTTGCCGCTCATGGGACGATCGACGAGCAGAAACCGGTTCGTTCGGCTATTATCCTTGGGGACGAACCGGGCTCCGATGAAGACGGCCGCTTTCAGGCCAGGGAGGTCTATGACCTCCGGCTGAACGCCGGTCTCGTCGTCCTTTCTTCCTGCCGGAGCGCGGCCGGCAAACTTCTTCGAGGAGAGGGGATCATCGGTCTGAGCCGGGCTTTTCTTTTCGCCGGCGCTTCGGCCGTCTTGATGAGCCTTTGGCCGGTGGACGAAGAAGCCACGCGTCATCTGATGGGCCGGTTCTACTTCCACCTCAAGGATGGGCATACCGCTTCGGCCTCGCTCCGGTTGGCGAAAACGGAGATGATCGATTCGACGCATTTTTCACACCCCTATTTTTGGGCTGGATTTGTGGTGGCGGGCGCCGCTAATCGTCGTCTGACGCCGGGATTCTCCTCCTGGAGGGCCGCAACCCTTGGCGCCGCCTTCCTGATCGGGGCGGCCGTCTTCCTGGCAATCCGCAGAAATCGAAAAAATAAATACTGATGAAGTGAGAAAATCCGCCCTCCGCGGCGTTCTTTCCAGGGAACGCCGTTTTTTGCTTCAGGGATGCGCGAAAGGGGATTTGCGTGAATTGGGATCCGTCAAAGGAACAGGAGTTGGAACGTCTTTTTGAGCAATTCGCCGGATTCATGACGGCCCAGGTCCGCAAGTGCGGAGTCGGCCGGATCGGGGTTGACATCGACGATGTCCTTCAGGAAATCCGGATTAAATTGTGGAAAACGCTCCGGAATGAGAAAAACATCCATTATTACGCGTCTTATATAAAGAAAATCGTGGATACCTCGGTCATCGATTTCTTTAGAAAGTTCAAGAGGGAGGAGGGAGTCTATTTGTATGAAAAGAGTCTCAGAATCGCCGAGCATGCCAGGGGGTACGACGCGGATTATGTGTATGAGGATATCGACGTAAAGGATATTGTCGGAATGGCTGTGGACCGTTTGATTCCCTCGCGTCGGACGATCGTCCGGTTGTATCTGTTGAACATGACGATCGACGAAATCGCCCTTCACTATCGTTTCAGTCTTTCCAAAACCAGGAATCTCCTGTACCGCGGCTTGAAAGACCTCAGGAAGATCCTGGTTGAAAAGAGTATTGATGCCGAACCTCAGCCTTGACCGGTTGAAGCGCGCTTATCGGACACATCTCCGGGGCTTGGCGCCTGATACGCGCCTGGATTGTCCGCCTCCGGCCGAATTGATGCGGTTTTTCTCCGACGACGCCTCCCGCGGCCTAAAAACGAGAATTCTCGATCATGTCGCCGGTTGCGGACCTTGCGCGGACGAATTTGAGATTCTGATGGAGATAGACCGGGCGGCCCGGGCGTTGGGTGAGTCGACGGCCAAGCTCGCCGGCTCGCGGTCCGGGACTCCGTTTCGGAAGAGGGAGACGAGAGGGTTCTGGAGTTTAGGCAGGTTGGCCGCGACCGGAGCCGGGCTGGCCGCGGCGGCCGCATGGATCTTTATCCTGGGCGACCGGACCATGAATCCTCGACCAGACGAACCTGACGTTTTAAGGGTCGTCAAGGCCCCGGCGGGAATCCGGTTGGATGGTCCGGCCGGGCCGGTTGATGCAGGAACGGCCGTTGCCTTTCGATGGAGTCTGGGAGGCGACCCGGCCGGCGCAGAGATCCTTGTCTGCTTGTATGACGAGAGTCTGGCCTGTCTCTGGGAATCACAAACGGATGATGCCGGCGTCTTCTTCCTTCCTCAAGACATCCAAGTCACCCTTATACCCGGCCGACGGTATTATTGGGGCGTAACCTTGCTATCCGTAGGGGATGGGGCAGATTCCGATTTGAACGAGTTTTGGCTTGTTTCCCGCCGCCGGGAAGCGAATAACTCGGCGAGTCCGGTAAGAAAATAAAAGGGGAGAACCAATCCCCAGAGAAATCCTGTTAGAAACCGGAGCATTCCGGCGGTATCCCAGAGGCCCAGAACGTTCGCTCCGGTATCGAAAACGATGGGGAAAGAGGCCGCGATGAGCGTTCTCAAGACGGGCAGACGCGTCGATGAAAATCCCCGCACAAAAGGATACAAAATGAGGCCGCCGGCGAATCCCATATAGACGCCGAGGCACCGGGCGCAAACCGCCAGCGGATATCCCCAGAGATGAAAGGACCTGCCCGGATCCTGGTGACAGACCGGACCAAAACAGGTATAAAACAGGCCGGCGGCGCCGGATCCCCGGCTCCTCAGCCATGGCGCGGCTGCCACGGCGCCCAGCCACAAGATCGCTCCGGCCGCCGTGAGGGCATAGATCCGGATGACGAGCCGGCGATTCAAATTTTCCGCATCCATCTCAAAATGACCAGGACGATGACGAGAGTGAGGAAGTTCAGGGTCAGGACCGAGGCTCCCATGAACGCCGCATATGAGTTCCGGCCCATAAGGTCATATACGGTCAGGCCGATAACGGCGAAATTGAGGATCAAGACGGCCTGGATAGGCCTGGGAAAGGCCGGAAGATGACGGATCACCAGGGCGACGGCCAGGATCGAAGAAATGAATGTATAGTCCCAACCGAGGGGCGAGATCAGGGGGATGAGAAGGAGGAGGAGAGAGGTTTCAGCCATGGCCGGAGACGCCGAGGCCCGGCCACGTCGGATGAAAAAATAGACTGTCAGGATGAGCGCCAGAAGAGTCAATCCATAGGCCAACTGGGAGAGGCCCGGATCGCCGGTCCACTTGGTGAACATGGCTAGGAGGGAGACGTTGTCTTGGGAGTTGAGCAAGGCCGGAGTCGAGCGGGACAGAGAGGATATCCATTCCTCGTGAACGATCATGTTGCCGTCGAATCCGTAATAGACCGACGGTGCGAACAGGGATACTCCCAGGACCAGAAGGGCCGGCCAGAGTATATTCCAGCGGCGCTTGAGGACGAAATACGGGAGGAAAATCAGGGCGTACGGCTTCAAGGCCGTAGCCAAACCCCAAAGGAAACCGGCCAGAGCCGAACCGGCTTTCGACCGGTTTTTCTCGTCACGGACGAGATTGACGGACATGATCAGGAGAAGGGCGGTGATGATGGCATTGATCTGGCCGAGTTGAATTTCACGGAAAAAGAATTTCGCCAGGACAAGGGCGGCCAGGGAAACGGCCGTCCAGGCACGGCGCGGCTCTTCGTTGCGGAGAAGACGTTCAGTGGACCGGAGGAGAGCCGCCGTAGCGGCCAGGACGAGGACGAACCAGACGGCCCGGGCCGCGAACGGCGGCAACATGGCCAGCGGAGCATAGATCATGGCGCAGAAAGGGGCGTACTTGAACTGATAATGCTCGTCGGTTTCCCGGTAAAGAGTTTCGCCGTGGAGGAGACGGTCGCCGGCGGTGTAGTTCACCCCGAAATCGACCATGTCCCGGTTGATCTTCAGGACGAAAAGAGCGGCGGCCAGGGCGATGCCGGCAATGATCCAGACCAGGGCGGAACGGCGGGTAAAACGCATGTCGACCAAAGGCTACCCGACCGGCAGGATCTTGTCAATTCAACCGGCCGTGCATATTTGACAGAAAGGCGGCAACATGTCAAAATAATCAGTACTCATTATCTTCCTTAATTCAACCCAATGATACAGGAGGCGCCATGAAACCCAAACCAATCATTTTCTCATTGCTCTGTCTTGCCCTGATTTTCCCCGTGACCTCTCCGGCCGCTCAGGCCGAGACCGCGGCCAAGCTTCTGGCCGATCACGGGAATGCGGTCATCAACCTTGTCATCTTCGACAAGGATAAAAAGGAAATCGGCCGTGGGTCGGCGGTTGTCCTTTCCGAAACGGTTGCCGCGACGAGCTTCCACCTGGTCTGCCGGGCGGCCGATGTAACGGGCGTGAATGCCCAGAAGAGGAAGATCGACGTCGACGGTATCCTGGCCGTGGATAAGAACCTGGATCTCGCCCTGCTCCAAATCGACGGCAGAATCAAGGTTCTGGAACACGGCCCGGCCTTGACCGCCGCGATGTCGGTTTTCGCCCTGGGAGCGAATGAATCGGGCGACACGGCCTCAGCCGACGGAACCCTCCGGAATCTTTTCGAGCCCGTCCCTAATGTCAAGGTTGCCGATACGACCCTGGCCGTCGCCGATACCTTCGACGGAGGGGCGGTTCTCGACGCATCCGGGAAATTGCTCGGTCTTCTGAACGTCTTTGAACGGCGCCTCAAGTTCGTTGTCCCGGTTTCGGCTTTAACGGCTTTGAAACCCGGCCCTTTGGTCAAATTCAAGGCCTGGACCCCCGAGGATTACCTGGAATCGGTCGAAGCCAACTGGCTGTCCGGCCGCTTGCTGATGTGGATGGATGAGAATTACGCGGCCGTCCGGGGGCTGGACAAAGTCGTCAAGGCCCAGCCGAACAACGTCGAGGCCTGGAAATTCCTGGCGACTGTCTACGAGAAGCAACGGGATTACGCCAAGGCTCTCGAAGCCTTCCAAAAGCTGGCCTCGCTCGAGCCCGGAAACGCCGCGGCATTCGCCGGAGTCGGGATGATCCAGGCCCGGACGCAGAAATACTCCGAAGCGATCCCCAACCTGGAAAAAGCGCTTGAACTCGACTCTTCGCAGGTCGAGGTCTACCGGTCCCTGGGCGAAGCCTACGAAGGGCTTCGCGAGTGGGTCAAGGCCGGCGATGCCTACGACAAGTACCTGGCCTCCAATCCGGCCGACCGGGGCCAGGTCTACAGGACGCTGGGCAACGCCCGGCGTGAGGCGGAGCAATTTTCTCTTGCGGCCGCGGCGTATGCCGAATTCATCAAGTTGAATCCGGACGACGCCTTCCAACAATATCAACTGTCCCAAATGCTGGAGAAAGCGGGAAAATTTGATGAAGCGGAAGCCGCGTATATCAAAACCGGCGAATTGGCCAAGGAGCCGGAAAAGTATTTCCCCAGCATCCTCCAAATGTATGACAAAGCCAAGATGACCGATAAAGCCATCGAAGCCTCCCTGAAGTGGATTGCGTTGAACCCGAAAAACGAACAGGCCTATTACGACTTGGGGAAACAATACCTCAAGATGAACAAGAACACCGAAGGCTTGGACGCCATGAAGAAAGCCGTCGAGATCAAACCGGACTTCGACTATGCCTGGTTCGAACTCGGCGTCAGCTACTACCAGATGAAGAAATACTCGGATTCCATCGCAGCCTTCCAAAAGTATGTTGCGATCGCCCCCGACCCGTTCTATGGCTGGCTTTACATGGGGATGTGCCAGCTGACCTTGAAGCAGTACAAGGCCTCGGTGGAATCGCTCAAGAAGGCGGTCGAATTGAAGCCCGACAACACTGATGCGCTCTTCAATCTCGGGGTGGCCTATGTCAACATGAGGGACAGGGCCAACTCCCTTGATATCGTTAAAAAGCTCGAGCCTCTTTCCGCGGAGAGGGCCGCCAAGCTGAGGTCTTATATCAAGTTTTAACGTCAAAGAAAAATTGACAAAGCGGAGGAAAAGAGGTAGACTCTTCTTCTCCACCTTCCGCTTCCCCGAGTCACCGGAGCCCGAGTTTTGCTATGGGAAAAGGGAAGCCCGGGCGGAATCAAAATGGGCAGGTGGCGGAACGGCAGACGCGCTAGGCTTAGGACCTAGTTCCTGAGAGGGAGTGCGGGTTCGACTCCCGCTCTGCCCACGTTCGATTGAAGGATGCATTCGATGTCCGATTCCCACGATCACGGCCACGCACACGAAAACGTGACATGCACAGTCGAGGCGGTCAGTCCCGTCCAGCGGGATCTACGAGTCGAGCTGTCCGCCGATGAGGCGGCCAAAGCCCATGTGGAAATTACCGAGTCCTACATCTCCCGGGCCAAACTGCCCGGATTCCGACCGGGGAAAGCTCCCGTCGACATCGTCCTTCAAAAATTCGGACATGAGATCGAGCATGAAGTGATCGACCGTCTCGTCCCCGAAGCCCTGCACCGGGCCCTCGAACAACATGCCATCCGGGCCGTGGGGATCCCCTCGGTCCGGGACGTTTCGTACAAGCCCGGCGAGGCGCTCCGATTCACCGCCGTCGTCGAGACTTGGCCCGAATTCGACCTGCCGCCCTATAAAAAACTGAAACTGAAGAAACGCGAAGAGACGGTCTCGGAGGAGGATGTCGACCGGACGGTTGAGGACTTGCGCAGAAAACAGGCCGAATATCTTCCGGTGGAAAATCGCGGAATCCAGGACGGCGACTATGTTTCGGGCCGGATCCAGGGCCGCGATTTGAAGTCCAAGCGCCTGATGCCCGCGGAGAAGATCGTCGTCGTCGCCGGCCACCCGAGCAACGACCCCGCTCTGAACGCCAATCTGGCCGGGTTGAAACCGGGGGAGGAGAAGTCCTTCGATTACGCCTACCCGGCCGACTTCCCGAACAAGAAATTCGCCGGGAAGACCATTGCTTATGCCTTAAAGGTCGAGTCGCTCCGGGAAATGGTGCTCCCAGAAATCAACGAAGAATTTGCCAAGCGGCTGGGAGAGGAATCCATGGATGCCGTCCGGGACAAGGTGCGGGCCGAGCTCCTCTCGCTCAAGCGCCAGGAGGTCCTTCGAGAAACCTCCCGGGACGCCATCCAATCCGTCATTGATCAGGCGCACATCACTCTGCCCGAATCCGTCGTCCAGGAAGAGATGGAGGTCGTCCTTAAGAACATTGCCTCTCGGATCCAACGGAGGGGCGTCACCCGGGAAGAAGCCGAAGCGATCCGGAACCAGTCCAGGGTCCAGGCCGAGCAGAATATCAAGGAACACCTGGTCATTAAGAAAATCGCCCAGGCCGAGGGCTTCATCATCACCGAGGAGGACGTCGACGCGGAGATCAAGTCCATCGCCGAATCCAACGGCCTTCCCCTGGCCCGGGTGATGGACACATTCCGCGAGGAGGGCCGGCGCGATGGGCTGAAGAGCACGCTCCTGGCCCGGCGGACCGTTGACTATTTAGTCGGCCAATCGATCAGGGAGTAACCACCGCGATTCTGCCATGGCACTCATCCCATTCGTAGTCGAACAGGACGGCCGCTCCGAGCGGGCCTATGATATTTATTCCCGTCTTCTGAAGGACGGAATCGTATTTCTCGGGAGCGAAATCAACGACGACACGGCCAACCAGGTCATCGCCCAGCTTCTCTTCCTGGAGGCGGATAACCCCCAGCGGGAAGTCTCCTTGTACATCAATTCTCCGGGCGGAAGCATCACCGCCGGGTTGGCCATCTACGATACGATGCAGTTCATTCAGAACGACGTTGCAACCATTTGTGTCGGCCAGGCCGCCAGCATGGCCGCCGTGCTCCTGGCGGGTGGAACCTCCGGCAAGCGGTTCGCACTCGCAAACGCCCGCATCCTGCTTCACCAGCCGTTCGGGGGAACCCAGGGTCAGGCTTCCGACATCGCCATCCAAGCCAAGGAAATCCTCCGGATGCGGGACACGCTGTACCAGATCCTGGTCAAGCATACGCGCCAGTCGAAAACGAGGATCCAGTCCGATATCGAACGGGATTTCATCATGACGGCGCCCCAGGCAAAGGAATACGGGCTCCTCGACGGGATTTACACCTCGCGGGGGCCCGCGAAGAAATGATCCGGCGGGCCGGCCTTTCGCGGCCCGAATACCAAACCGGACAATGAGAGTCGAGCATGGACGAATCCACGCGGGATAGGACCAACGCGCCCGGACAATGCAATTTCTGCCGGCGAACTCCGGCCGAAGTCCGCAAGCTGATCGCCGGGCCCGACGGCGTCTTCATTTGCGACATGTGCGTGGAGGCGGCCCATTCGCTGGTCCGAAATGTTCCAGCCCCGGAGTCCCGCGAGGAGCCCGGACAGGAACCTCTGCCGACGCCGGCCGAAATCAAGGCCGGGCTGGATGCCTACATCGTCGGCCAGGACACGGCCAAGAAAAAGATCGCCGTGGCCGTCTACAATCACTACAAGAGGATCCGCCTTCACCGCGGAGCGTCTTCGGACGTCGAGATCTCCAAAAGCAATATCCTTCTCATCGGGCCGACCGGGACGGGGAAGACGCTGATGGCCGAGACCCTGGCCCGGATCATCTCCGTGCCCTTCGCCATCGCCGATGCGACCACCCTGACCGAGGCCGGCTACGTGGGAGAGGACGTCGAGAACATCATCCTCAAACTCCTCCAATCCGCCCAGGGCGATGTCGGCCGGGCCCAGAAGGGGATCATTTACATCGATGAAATCGACAAAATCAGCCGCAAAAGCGAAAGCCCGTCCATCACCCGGGACGTCTCGGGTGAAGGCGTCCAACAGGCCTTGCTGAAGATCCTGGAGGGGACGAAGGCCAATGTTCCGCCCCAGGGAGGGCGCAAACATCCCCATCAGGAGTTCATCGCGGTCGATACGACCGACATCCTTTTTATCTGCGGTGGTGCCTTTGTCGGTCTCGAGAAGCTGATCGCCCAGCGCCTGGGCCGGTCCGTCGTCGGGTTCGGGGCCGACGTCAAGTCGCGCCGGAACGACGACGACGCCCTCCTGGCCGAGTTGATCCCCCAGGACCTCATCAAGTATGGGCTCATACCCGAGCTTGTCGGGCGCATCCCGGTTGTTGCTTCCCTGGTCGACCTCGAAATGGACGACCTCATCTCCATCCTGACCAAGCCGAAAAACGCCCTCATCAAACAATACCAGAAGTTGTTCGAGATGGAAGGCGTATCCCTCGAATTCACCGAGGAGGCCCTGGCGGCCATTGCCGGGAAATCGATCGCCAGGAAACTCGGCGCCCGCGGCCTGCGTTCCATTATCGAGGACTTGATGCTCGACCTGATGTTCGACCTCCCGTCGTCGCGAAAGAGCGGCCGGATCAAAATTACCAAACGGATGGTCGAAGACAACGAGCTGTTATTCGACCGCCCCAAAGCGTCCTCCGGAGCCTGACATGGATCCCGTCAAAGACGTCTTCGAAGTCCTTAAAACCGTCCCCCTGATTCCGCTCCGGGACCTGGTCGTCTTTCCCTCGACCCTGGTCCCGTTCATCATCGGACGGCCGTCCTCCATTCAGGCCCTGGAAAAAGCGGGGGAGAGCGAGAAGACGGTCTTCCTCGCGGCCCAGACGGATCCGTCTCTCGACAATCCGACGCCCAAGGACATCCACTCCTTCGGCATCACCGCCCGGATCATCCGGACCGTGTCGATGGACGATAAAAACGTCAAGGTGATCGTTGAAGGCCGGCGTCGGGCCCGGATCCTGGAATATGTCTCGACCCTGCCGTTCTACCAGGTCCTGGCCAAGGAGATTCCCCCTTCGGACGAATCGACGGCCGAGGTGGCGGGGCTCCTCAAGAGGGTCATGGCACTGTTCGAGGAATACCTCAAGCTCAACCAGAACGCCAATTTCCAGTCCATCATCCCGGCTCTCCGTGACCATGCCCCGGAACGCATCGCCGACATCATCGCCTCCCACCTGTTCATTCCCCTTGAAGAAAAACAGCATCTCCTGGAGACGATCCAGGCCGGAGAGCGCCTCAACCGCATCGATTACCTCCTCCGCCACGAAATCAGCCGGATCCAGGCCGGGCTTCGCCGTAAAAGCGGCAAATCGGGCGAAACCGGTCGGAAAACCGAAGGCGGGGCTGCCGTTTTTCAGACCGGCGGGGGAAAAAAAGAGGAGCAGGGCAACGAGCTGGATGATCTCAAGAAGAAGGTCCTCCAAGCCCAGATGCCGCCCGATGCCCTTGAAAAAGCCCGCAAAGAAATCGAACGGCTCGAAGCCATGCCTCCGATGTCGGCCGAGGCGACCGTCTGCCGCAATTACCTCGACTGGCTCATCGCCCTGCCCTGGGTCAAGAAATCGCGGGAAAAACGGAACATCAAGGAAGCCGAACAGATTCTCAACGAGGACCATTACGGCCTGGAGAAAGTCAAGGAACGGATCCTGGAATATCTTTCGGTGCGTCAGCTGGTGAAGGCGCCCAAGGGCGTCATTCTCGGCCTGATCGGGCCTCCGGGCGTCGGCAAGAGCTCCCTGGCCAAGTCCATCGCCCGGGCCACCGGCCGCAAGTTCGTCAGGCTCTCGCTGGGAGGAGTCCGGGATGAGGCCGAAATCCGAGGCCATCGGCGTACGTACATCGGAGCCTATCCGGGCCGGATCATCCAGATGATCAAGAGGGCCGGGACGAAAAACCCGGTCTTTCTCCTGGATGAGGTCGACAAGATGAGCATGGATTTTCGGGGCGATCCGGCCGCGGCCTTGATGGAAGTCCTCGACCCCGAGCAGAACGACGCCTTCCTCGATCATTATATCGACACGGACTACGACCTCTCCCAGGTCATGTTCATCGTCACCGCCAACATGCTGGAGCCCATTCCCCGTCCGCTCATCGACCGGATGGAGATCATCCGGATCGTCGGCTATACCGAGCCGGAAAAGTTCCAGATCGCCCGGCGGTTTCTCTGGCCCAAGCAGCTCCAGGCTCACGGGCTGACGGAAAAGAACGTGATCCTGTCGGATTCCGGGCTGACCAAGCTGATCGACGCCTATACCCGGGAAGCCGGAGTCCGTAACCTCGAGAGGGAACTGACCACCGTATGCCGCAAGGTCGTCAAGCGGGTCGTTCTCCAGGGGCCGGCCCACAAGGAACGAGTCACGGCCAAGAACCTCGAATCCTACCTTGGCGTGCCCAAGTTCCGGCGGCGGGCGGTGGACCGTGAGGACGAGGTCGGTGTTTCGGTCGGGATGGCCTGGACCGAATTCGGAGGCGAACTTCTGACCTTCGAAGCCTCCAAGGTCCATGGCAAGGGAAACTTCGTCCTGACCGGCCAGTTAGGCGAGGTCATGCAGGAGTCGGCCAGGACGGCCTTCAGTTATGTCCGTTCCAAGATTTTCGAACTCAATATCGCCAAGGACGTGACGACGAATTTCGATATCCACATTCATGTCCCCGAGGGGGCGACTCCCAAGGAGGGGCCTTCGGCCGGTATCACGATCGCCATCGCCATCCTCTCCCTGCTGACCGAAATTCCGGTCAGCAAGAAGATCGTGATGAGCGGTGAAATTACACTCCGGGGCAAGGTCCTGCCGGTCGGCGGAATCAAGGAAAAGCTCCTGGCCGTCCACCGCGAGGGCATCCGCGAGGCGATCCTGCCCCGGGATAACAAGTCCGACCTGAAGGACCTGCCGAAAGACATCGCCCAGGATATGACCATCCATCTCGTCGAAACGATGGATGAAGTTCTTAAAATGGTCCTGACCCGGGATCTCCCGGAGATGACCGCTCCGCCAAACACGGCCGCCAACTCCTCCACCCCGGCCGGGGGAGGAGAGGGTGTCCGCGCCCATTGAGATTCCACAGAAGAGGTGCTGCCATGGCCACACGTGAACCGAAGGAAAACAGAGAACGCGAACCGAGGGAAACCCCCCGCGAACCGCGCGAGACCAACAACCGGGAGCCCCGTGATTGGGGTCTTATCGAGCTCGAGGAACAGGACACAAAGGTCATCCTGAAAGTCGCCGCCGAAGTCGGCCTTCCGGAGGACGAAATCGTCCGGGAAAAGGATAATCGTCACAACCTGATCTTCCGGATCCTCGAAGCCCAGGCCAAGAAACAGGGTCTATTATTCTCGGAAGGGGTCCTGGAAACGCTCGAGGACGGATTCGGGTTCCTCCGGGCGCCCGAGTTCAGCTATCTCCCCAGCCAGGACGACATCTATGTTTCCCCCTCCCAGATCCGTAAATTCCAGCTCCGGACCGGGGATACGATTTCCGGCGTCGTCCGTCCGCCTAAAAACGGCGAAAAATATTTCGCCTTGATCAAGGTCGAAGCGGTCAATTTCATGCATCCCGATGTGATCATCGAGCAGAGGCGGAACGTCCACTTTGAACATTTAACGCCACTGTATCCATTCGAGATGATCAAGCTCCAGGACGGCAATCAGAAAAACCTCTGCGCCCGAATCATGGAAATGATGACCCCGATCGGCAAGGGGCAGCGCGGACTGATCGTCTCGCCCCCGCGGGCCGGAAAAACGACTCTGCTCAAGACGATCGCCAAGTCGATCGAAAAGAACCACCCCGAGATTTATCTGATCGTCCTCCTGGTCGCCGAGCGCCCCGAGGAAGTCACCGACTTCCAGCGGAGCGTCGCCGGAGAGGTTGTGGCTTCGACGTTCGACGAGCCGCCGGCCAGAAACGCCCAGGTCGCCAACATCGTCCTGGAGAAGGCCAAGCGCCTCGTCGAGATCAAGCGCGACGTGGTCATCCTCCTGGATTCGGTGACCCGGCTGGCCCGAGCCCACAACGCCATTATCCCGCCTTCGGGGAAGGTTCTGTCCGGCGGGATTGACGCCAACGCCCTGAACAAACCCAAGAAATTTTTCGGCTCGGCCCGCAAGGTCGAGGAGGGCGGCAGCCTGACGATCATCGCCACCGCCCTGATCGATACCGGAAGCCGGATGGACGAAGTCATTTTCGAGGAATTCAAGGGCACCGGCAACATGGAAATCAACCTGGACCGGCGCCTGGTCGACAAACGGACCTTCCCGGCCATGGATATGAACCGGTCGGCCACACGGAAGGAAGAGCTCCTGATCGAGGAAAGCGAGCTCAACCGCATCTGGATCCTGCGCAAGGTCCTCAGCCAGCTGTCCGAGGTTGAAGCGATGGAACTTCTCATCGAGAAGCTGGGGAAAACCAAGACAAACGCCGACTTCCTCAACCAGATGAGCAAGGGACTCTGAGTCGCC
>JAFGEN010000015.1 GCA_016931595.1 Candidatus Aminicenantota bacterium
ATATTATGAATATAAGATGATTTGAAATTTTTATGAATAATGCAGGTGATATGAATTCAAAGATTTTGCTGGCAGAGGCCTCTTCCCTGGTCCGGAAAGCGGTCGAGGCGGCTTTCCCCGCCTCGGAATTCGAGGTCCGGACCGCCTCAGACGGCCTGGCCGCGGTGCGGCTTCTTCCCGAATGGAGCCCCGACGCGGTGCTTGCCGCCTTGAACCTGCCCGGAATGGATGGGTACGAGATCGCCGCCTTCCTCGGCTCCCAGCCGGTCTACCGGCCGACCGCCGTGTTCCTCCTGCGGGGATCGTTCGAATCGCTGGACATGGGCAAGCTGGCGGCGGTCAAGTATGACGGCCTGGTCCAGAAGCCGTTCGACGGGGAGACGCTTGCGGCCCAGGTCCGGGCGGCGATCGACCGCAAGCGCGAACTCCCATCGCTTCCCGAAGACCCGTTCGCCGAGCCTTCGCCGGAATCCGCGTCCATCCCCGAACCTCCGGACACCGGAAATCTCCCCGAGTGGACCGAGGGCGTCGAGCAGAAAATCCGCGACCTGGTCCGGCAGGAAATCCTCCGCAACCAGTCCGAGATGGAGGAGCGGGCCCGGGACATCGTCTCGGCCGAGTTCAAGAAGGTCCTGGTGGCCGAGCTCAAGGCCGTCGACGGCCGAAAATAGGTGGAGAAAGCGATGACCTTCACCATTCATCGGCTGGGGACGTGCGTTTCGACAAACGAGGAAGCCAAGGACCGGGCTCGAAACGGCGCTCCCGAAGGGACGGTCATCGTCGCCGATGAACAGACCGGGGGAAAGGGGACCAAGGGCCGGACGTGGTATTCGCCTTCCGGGGCGGGCCTCTACGTTTCGGTCATTCTCCGGCCGGGCATGGATGTCTCCCTGTCCCTCCTTCCGCTGGCCGCCGGGCTGGCCGCCCGGGAAGCCATGGAACGGGCCTCGGGCCTTTCGACCCTCCTCCGCTGGCCGAACGATCTCGTATGGGAGGGGAAAAAAATCGGCGGCATCCTGTGCGAAGGCGGCTTGTCCGGCTTCCAGATGAGGTATACCGTCGTCGGGCTTGGAATCAACCTGATTCAAGCTGAAGGCGATTTTCCCCAGGCCCTGAGGGGCAAGGCGGCCTCGCTTTTTCAGGCGGCCGGAGGCTTGGTCGACCGGGAGACCCTGTTGGGAGCGTTTCTCGAGGAGCTCGAATCGGCCGCGGCCCCGATTTTCGAAAAACGGACCCTGGACATCATCGACGCCTTCCTTCGCCATTCCGAGGAAAAGTTGGGCGATCCGCTCTCGGTCCAGTCCGCCGCGGGGACGTTTCAAGGGGCGTTCGCCGGCCTCGATCCCGACGGGGCGGTCCGGATCGCCGGTCCGGACGGGGAGCGACGGTTCGTCTCCGCCGAGATCCTTTCGTTCGGCCCCGCCTCCAAGTAAAGGCCGTTTCGAAATTCGGTTATAATAGACATCGGAGAAGGATCATGCTCATTGCGTTCGATATCGGGAACACGACCGTGGCCGTCGGCGTTTTCGACGGAGGGAAGCTCGTTCACGACTGGCGCCTTCGGTCCGACCGGGACGAAACCGGGGACGAATACGGCGTCCTCCTCCTCAACCTTCTCCGGATGGCCGGGCTTCGGCCGGAGGCGGTCAAGGCGGCGATCATCAGCTCCGTCGTCCCCCCGCTGACGCCGGTTTTTCAAGCCCTCTGCCGCCGGCTCTTCGGCGGGCGGCCGTTCGTCGTCGGCCCGGGCCTGAAGACCGGGATGCCCGTGCTCTATGACGCCCCGGCCGAAGTCGGGGCCGACCGGATCGCGGCCGCCGTGGCGGCCCACGACAAGTACGGCGGGCCGTGCATCGTCGTCGACTTCGGCACGGCCACGACGTTCGACGCCGTCTCGGCCCGGGGCGAATACCTGGGCGGGGCGATCGCTCCCGGCGTCCTGATTTCGGCCGAGGCTCTCTATCTCAAGACGGCCAAGCTTCCCCGGATCGAAATCCGCAAGCCCGCGGGCGTCATCGGCAAGACGACCGTGGCCAGCATGCAATCGGGACTCTATTTCGGATACGTCGGCCTGACCCAGGCCGTCATCTCCGAGGTCAAGAAAGAGCTGGGGGAGAAGGCCAAGGTCGTGGCCACCGGCGGATTCGGCGAACAGATCACGGCGGAAATTCCGGCGATCGACGCCTTTGAACCCCACCTCGTCCTCGACGGGCTTCGGATCATCTACGAACGGCAGAAGGACCGGACGGTCGAACGGTGAGGGACGAGCGTTTTTTCCGGACGATCGCCGACCGGTTCATCTCGTTTCGAGGGGCGCCGTTTTCCCTTTCACCGGCCGACATCAGCCTGATTTCCGCCTGGGAAGAGGCGGACGTTCCCCTGGAAACCGTCCTCGAGGGGATCGAGGATTCGTTTGCTCTTCACCCGGGCCGGGCCCATGCGCCGGGGAAGGTCCGAACCCTGGCCTTCTGCCGTCCGGCCGTTGAGCGGGCGTTCCAGAGGCGCAAGGAACGGGCGGTCGGCGGAAAGCGCCCGTCGGCCGAAACGTCCGCCGGAAGGAAAAAGCGGGCGGCCCTGGCCGCGGTCGAGGAATTTTTAACCCGGCGACCGGCCGAAGTTTCCGACGTTCTCGTTTATTTTGAGGCCGCGCGGGAGATCCTCGCGGCCGAGGGCCCGGACGACGAGGCCCTCGAACGCCTGGACGAAAAAATCGAGGCCGGCCTTCTTGAAGCGGCCGAGCCGGGGGGGTCGCCCGCCGCCCGCCTGAAAAAGACCCGCGGTCTCCACCGCGTCCCCTATGTCTCCCTTTTTTATTACTGATCGAACCAGCGAGGCGATGCCATGCCCAAAGCCAAGAACGACGAGGCCCGAATCCTGGACCTCCTTCGGCGGAATCCCCAGGGGTTGAAGCTTCCCGAGATATTCAAGGAGCTTCGGGTGGACAGAAAATCCCGGGGCAAGATCGAGGAGCGGCTGACCGGCCTCGTCCGCCGCAAGCTCGCCCGGAGGGTCAGGGACCGTTGGCTTCTGCCCCTTTCGGCCGACCTGGTCAAGGGCCGGTTCCAGACTTTCGGCCGCGGCTTCGGCTTCGTCATTCCCGAAAGCGGCGGAAGCCCGGACGTGTACGTGCCGGCCCGGTTTGCGGGCGGGTCGATGAACGGCGACCTCGTCGAAGTCATGGTCAACCCTCCCGGCCGCGGCGGCCGGCTCGACGGCAAAGTGGTCCGGATCGTCAAGAAGGCGGCCAAAAAGCTCCTGGGAACGTTCGGCGAGCGGTTCGGCCGGCCGTACTTCGTCCCCTTCGAGTCGCCCTCGGCCGAGGAGGTCCCGCTGGTTTCCCGGGGGAAGTTCTTCCCCAAGCCGGGGGACGTCGTCTTCGTCGACCGGGCCGATTTGAAAATTGCGGAGGTCCTCGGCCGGCCCGAAGACCCCGGCGTGGACACCCGGATCATCATTCGGAAATACGGGCTGGCCGCGGAATTTTCGGAGGCGGTCTCGGCCGAAGCGGAGAAAATCGCCGCCGTCCGTCCTTCCGGAGTTTTTCCCGGCCGGGCTGACTATCGCGGCTGGCGGACGGTGACGATCGACGGCGAGACGGCCCAGGATTTCGACGACGCCGTTTCGATTCAAAAGCGGCCCGGCGGCGGCTGGCGGCTGGGTGTTCATATCGCCGATGTCTCCGAATACGTCCGGCCGGGGTCGGCCCTGGACGCGGAGGCCTATGCCCGGGGGACGAGCGTCTATTTCCCGGGCCAAACCCTGCCCATGCTGCCCGAGACGCTGTCCAACGGCCTCTGCTCGCTCCGGCCGCGGGAAGACCGCCTGGCCGTTTCCGTCGTCTGCGATTTTAACAAGGACGGGGCCCGGGTCGGCTCGGCTTTCCACCCATCGGTCATCAAGACGGTCGAGCGGATGACCTACGCCTCTGTCTTCAAGATCCTTCAAGGCGACCCGGCCGAACGGGCGGCTTATCCGGACCTCGTTTCCGACCTCCTGGAGATGAACGAATTGGCCCAAAAGATCCGCCGACGGCGGCTGGCCGGCGGCAGCCTGGACTTTGACCTGGTCGAGCCGGAGCTCGTCTACCAGGAAGGGAAGGTCGCTTCGATCGAGGTCTTCGTCCCCAACGCGGCCCACAAGCTCATCGAGGAATTCATGGTCTCGGCCAATGTAGCCGTGGCCGAGTATCTCCGCCTTCGGGGGGTTTCCTCCCTTCACCGCTTCCACGACGACCCGGACCCCGAAAGGCTCGAGGAGCTTCGGGATACGCTGGCTCTCTTTCATATCCTGCTCCCGCCCGGCCGGATCGCGTCCCGGGACCTTCAGGCCGCCATCCGGGCGGCCGAGGGGACGCCGGTCGAAAAATTCGTCAACATTCGGATCCTCCGGTCCCTCCGGCTGGCCGAGTATTCGGCCGAGCATTCGGGCCACTACGGCCTCGGGCTGAAGGATTACACCCACTTTACTTCGCCCATCCGGCGTTACCCGGACCTCGTCGTCCACCGGCTGCTGAAAGCCGACCTGGCCGGGGGCGAGACGGGCTATCCCGGCCTGGAAGAGGCCGCCCTGCGGTCATCCGAGCAGGAGCGGAAAGCCGCGGCGGCCGAGAAGGACCTGGTCGAATGGCGGATTTATCGGTTTCTCAAGGAGCGCCTGGGAGACGTCGTTTCCGGGACGATCATCGACTTCGCCAAGAACGGCTTGATCGTGGAGTTGGACGAGTCCTTCGTCTCGGGGCTGCTGGCCTATGACGACCTGGGCGGGGATTCCTTCGCCAAGCGGCCGCGCGGCGCTGTGAAGGGCAAGCGCGCGGGTGGGAAATACGATCTGGGCCGGCGCCTCGAGGTCCAGATCGCCGCCGTCGACCCAATGCTCCGCCGCATGACCCTGGTGAAAGCAGAGGGGTCAGGTCTTGCATTATGATGTTTTTTAGCAAGACCTGACCCCTTTGCTTTTGCGGGAATTTCCCGTAGAATGAGTCCTTCCCGGCGGGAAGAATCACATGCGCGCCTCACACCCTCCCATCCCCAAGCGCCTTCCAGCCGGAGATAAGCCCAAGATTCTGGCCCTGGCCAAGGCCTTTGGGCTTCAGGGGCTCAAGGAACAAGACCTGGCCGGGGTGTTTCCCCCGGATTTTACCGGCCTGGCCGACCTCGCCCGGTCGCTGGAGGAGGAAGGCCGAATCCGGATCATCTCCTTCTCGCCTCTTCACCTCCTGGCCCGGGATGCGATCGAGTATTTTGAAGCGAAAATCACCGCTTTTCTGGAAAAATTCCATTCCTCCCACATCAAAGAACGGGGGGTGGCCCTGGCTAAGGTCCAGGAGAGGTTCGACATTCCCCGCCCGATTCTCCAGTTGTGCCTGAAGACGTTCGTCCATGAAGGCAAGCTTCGGGAGGACCGCGGTTTTTACGCCTTGGCCGGATTTGTCCGGGAACTGCCCGAGCGGGAGGAGCTTCTGCTTCGGAAAATCGAGGAGGAATGCTTCGCCGGTCTCGGCCGCTCGGTCTCGCCGGCCGAAGTCTGCGACCGGCTGGAACTGTCTCCGGAAACGCGGACACAGCTCTTGGACATCCTGATCGAGCGGAAGCGGATCGTCATGGGAACGGACGGTTTTTATGTCCATCGGCCCTGGCTGGACGAGATTACGGCCAAGCTGCGCTCGTCCGGCCGCAGCGAGATTACGATCGCCGAATTCAAGGGCCTGACCGGGCTGACCCGGAAATATGCGATCCCGCTGTTGGAGCTTCTGGACCGGATGGGGATCACCCGCAGAAAAGGCTCCGACCGGGAGATCCTGCCCAACCAGGAATAAGCCGTCGCGTTTCGAAGATATTTCCGGGTATCTTCATAATCGGGGGATTTCTCGCGACTCGTTTTTAACCTGGATTATTCATAAATATCTAGAAAATCTTATATATCATTTTCGTTGCGAAGGGTTCGCAGTGCGACTAGCACGGGCTTTGTAGTCCTAATCATCGTGGTAACGAGGATAAGGGCATCGTCACCCTTCGGGCTTTGCCGTCCTTTGCGACGCCTCGGAGCCAGGGCGCGCCTTGCATCTACAGCCCTCTCGACTCGTGCATAAT
>JAFGEN010000190.1 GCA_016931595.1 Candidatus Aminicenantota bacterium
ACGACGTCCATATGGGTCATGATCCAGATGGTTTTGGCCGAACTCCGGCCCCGGTAAAAGGCCAGGATGTTGGGCCGGTATCCGGCAGGAGCGTCGATGTCCGGAGTCTTGATGACTTCGATATCGACAAAATCCGATTTGTTCAGGTATTCCAGGAGAAAATCAGCCTTCCGGGCTTCCCCCTCGCCCCCGGAAGATGGGGCGATGGCCGGGATGGTGGCCAGCTTGATCTGCAGGTCGATCATTTCGTTTCGGTATTGGTCCAGGCGGCTGGCGATTTCGTCGAAATCCATCGGGAACTCCTTTTCGTGGCGTGTGTTTTTATAACACGCCGCGCCGGCGGACGCAAATGAGAGCATGTCTGATTGACAGGATACGAGGGATGGCATACATTTACAAAAAATGCGCATCGGCTTCGACGTCCGCCCTTTCCTGAAGCAGGAAACCGGCGTCGGTGTCTTCTTTAAAAACCTCCTCTTCGAGCTGGCCGCTCTCGACCGGGAAAACGAATACTGCCTGTTTTCGGCGTCCTGGAAGGACCGTTTTCCGAAGGAAAACATTCCGCCGTTCGAGAGGATGTGTTTCGTCGATAAAAAATGGCCGGTCCGCCTGGTCAACGCCTCCTGGGACCGGTTCAACAGGCCGCGCCTCGACCGGGTCTTCGACCGGCGGCTGGACCTGGCCCATTCGCCCACGCCCCTGCGCCTGCCCGCGTCGGGCAAGGCGATCGTGACGGTCTGCGACCTGTTTTTCCTGGAGGAGCCGGACAAGGCCGACCGGGAAGCCCGGAAGAGGTTTCTTCATCGAGTTGAAGAATCCCTCCGTACGGCTGACGGCATCGTGACCATCTCGGAGTACAGCGCCGGGGAGATAAAAAAAAGGTTCAGGCTCGATCCCGCCAAGGTCAAAGTGACGCACCTGGGGACGAGCATCCCGTCCTCCGCCGGTCCTTCCGTCGCCGAAATCGAAGCGGTCCGCCGCAAGCTCGACCTGCCCGGCGGGTTCCTGCTTTTCGTCGGGGCGCTCGAGCCGAGAAAAAACATCCCGGTCCTGATCGAATCCCTGGCCATCATCCGGGCCGGGCGCGGACCGATTCCCTTGGTCCTGGCCGGCCGGTCCGGCGGGGACGGGGAGACGGTCGCCCGGACGGTCGAGCGGTTCGGGCTTCAGGCCGACGTCCGGCGCCCCGGGTATTTGTCCGACCTTGAAATCCGGGCCCTGTACCGCTCAGCGTCCGCCCTCGTTTTTCCGTCGCTGGCCGAGGGATTCGGGCTTCCGCTTTTAGAAGCCATGGCCTCCGGCCTTCCGGCCGCTGTTTCCGCCGCCGCCGCACTTCCCGAAATCGGAGGAGACGCGGCGTTGTATTTCGAGCCCGGGGATCCGGAAGATATCGCCCGGACAATCCGCCGGTTGCTTGACGACGAGACGCTTCAAGCGGACCTTCGGAGGAAGGGCCGCGAGCGGGCGGCCCGGTTCACGTGGGGGCGGACGGCGCATGAAATGCTCGACTTTTACCGGGCGATCACGGGGGGCTCATGATTTCTGTTTTGTTTGTTTCCCATTCGGCCGAGCTCAACGGGGCCGAGCTCTGGCTCCTGGAGACGCTTCGGCGCCTGGACCGGAAGGTCTTTGTTCCATCGCTTATCCTGCCGCGGCCCGGCCCGCTCCAGGCGGAGGCGGAAAAAGCCGGCATCCCGGTCGATGTCGTCCCGATGAAATGGTGGGTGACTGAGAAGTCCCGGGTCTGGCGCCAACCGGTTGCCTGGATGTTGAACCGCCGTGCTGTTAGGCGGATCGCCGCCCTGGCCCGGGAGAGGAAAGCCGAGGTCGTTTTTTCCAACTCCGCGGCGACATTCGGAGGAGCCCTGGCCGCCGGCCGGGCCGGTCTTCTCCATATCTGGTCGATTCACGAAATCCTGTCGGGCGAACAGGCCTTTCTTCATCACCTCCGTGGAGCGAAGGCCTTGACCGGGTTCATCCTCAGCCGTTCGAACCGGGTGATCGTCAATTCCGAGCGGACCCGGGCGGCGTTCCCCGATTCGGAAAAAATCGTCCTGGTCTATAACGGTTTGACCATTCGGCCGGGCGACCCGGAGATGCGGCCCATCATCAAGGCCGAATTCGCCCTTGAGGACGGAAGCCGCGCCGTAGGGGTCATCGGGAAGCTGTATCCGGGGAAGGGCCAGATGGAAGCCCTCCAGGCCTTCACTCTCATCGCCGACCGGTATCCCGACCTGAAGCTGATCTTCATCGGGGCAACGGCCGAGGCGAAATACGAGGCCGACCTTCGGAGGTTCATCCGCCTTCATGGTGTCTTCAAGCGGGTCTTCTTCGCCGGCTTTCGGACCGACCTGACCGAAGTCCTCCAGACGCTTTCCGTGGTCGTGGTCGCCTCGGTCGTCGATTCGTTCGGACGGGCGGCCCTGGAATCGATGGCCGCGGGCGTGCCGGTTCTGGCCGTCCGGTCCGGAGGCCTTCCGGAAATCGTCCGGCACGGCGAGAATGGTTTCCTGGCCGATTCGCGGGAGCCGGAGGTTTTGGCCAAGGCCCTGGCCGACGTCCTGGACCATCCGGAGCGGCGGCCGGCGATCACCAAAAACGGCTTCCGGACCGTCCGGGAACGATTTTCCGGGGAGCGCCAGGTCAAAGATGTCGAGCGGGTGATCCTGGAAGTCTGCGGGCGGACGCTCCTCGTCCCCCCGCCGCTGTTTTCCCGGGATGAAGGCCCGCTGTTCGCTTCCGGCGGCCCGTCGGGCGCGGAAGAGCCAAGGGCATGACGACGAGGCCGGTTCTTTCCGTGATCCTGGTTTATTTCGACGACCGGCTGAATCTTACACCGTGCCTGGATGCCGTCTTTTCGACCCTGGCCGGGATTCCCTTCGAGGCGATCATGGCCGACAACGCCTCGACCGACGGCGGTCCGGCCGACGCCGCGGCCGCCTTTCCGTCGCTCCGTGTCCTTCGGAATCCGGATAATCCCGGCTTCGGAGCGGCCAACAATCGGGCCGTCCGCGAATCGTCGGGGGAATTTCTCCTTTTTCTCAACACCGATACGATTCTCCGACCGGGCGCGGTTCCGGCCCTGCTTGCAGCTCTCCGGGACGACCCGGCCGCGGCCGCGGCCGGACCGCTTCTCTTTCCGGCCGAGGGGCGGGTCCAGGTTTCCTTCGGCCGGCGGGTGGACTTTTTAGGGCAATTCGTCCAGAAGCTGTTGTTGAACCCATACTACAAGCGGGTCCTCCGCCGAAACCCGAAGTCACGGCGGACCGGCTGGCTGAGCGCGGCTTGCCTCCTCTGCCGCCGGTCGGCCTTCGAGACGGCCGGCGGATTCGATGAGCGCTTTTTCCTCTATTTCGAGGACATCGATCTTTGCTCCCGGATGCGGGCCTCCGGCGGCCGCCTTCTCTTTGTCCCGAAGGCGCGGGTTTTTCATGAGGGCGGGGCGACAACCGGAGTCCGGCCGGCGGCCAGCCGGTTCGCCTACCGGAAAAGCCAGATGCTGTATTATGCCAAGCATGCTTCCCGCGGGTCCCTCTTCCTGCTACGGGTCTATCTTCGGGCGAGCCTCGTCCTGGGGAAAGCCCTGGGCCGGTTTCGCGGCGAGAAGGGCCGAGCCCTCTTGAGCGATTATCGGGATTTGTTGAATTCGAGGAGGCCTCCGGCATGAAACGGCTCCGGGTCCTCCAGATGATCGACAAGCCTTCGCTCGGCGGCGGCCAGGCGGTTCTCCTGGCCCTGGCCCGAAACCTCGACCCCTCCCGTTTCGACGTTTCCGTCTGCGCCGGAAGCAACGGACCTCTTGAAGAGGAGGTCCGAACGCTCGGCTTGCCGTATCTTTCCGCCCGGTTCGGGAAGAATCCGTTCACCGTATCCGGCCGGAACCTTGTCCGGATCCTGGCGGGAGGCCGGTTCGACATCGTCCACACCCACGGCGGCATCGCCGGATTGTTCGGCCGCCGGGCGGCCCGGAAAGCCGGCATTCCGGTGATCGTCCATACCCTCCACGGAATCCATTACCTCCATTACCGCAACCCGGCTCTTCGCCGGATGTCCATCGCCCTGGAACGGGCGATGAGCCGGGCGACTTCGGCGGTCGTCTGCGTCTCGGAGGCCGACCTGGCCGCGGTCCGGATCCACCATCTTGCCCCGTCCGCCCGCCTGCGCCTGGTCCGAAACGGCGTCGCCGTCTCCAGTCTTGAGACCGATGCCGAGCGCGTCCGGCGAATCGGAGAACTCCGCTCGCATTTGAAGCCGCACGCTCCGATCGTCGGAACCGTCGCCCGGCTCCACCGGCAGAAGGG
>JAFGEN010000191.1 GCA_016931595.1 Candidatus Aminicenantota bacterium
ATATGTAAATGTTTCCCACGAAATCACAAGATACTTTGTTGGGTATTTGTTGAAATTCACCAGGCCCTTGCCCAAATATCATTTTTTTACTGACGATTATTTCACCATTTTTGCTTATTTTCAATATATAAGCGTTCGTAATCGCGATAATATTGTTCTCAATATCAACATCAAAATCATATGTCTCATAGTTTTCGATATTATCTATAAATATGGGAAATTCAAGTACTGTTTTTTGCTCGTATTCAAGAGGGATTTCTCCATATATTGGCTTTGGCATATTAACAACATTTTTAACATTATCAAACGATACATTAAGTATATTGACTAAAAAAATCAGATAAATCATCCTTTCCTCCTAAATATTATCTCACACTTGCCGCGGTGATATCCTGGCAGCCCAGCTCCTCGACGTAGTCGTTGAAGGTCGAGTACTGCCGGATCCCCCGGGCCACGAGGATCTCCCGGATACACCTGCACTGCTCGAGGGACGGCATGGTGAAGCCGTAGGAGTTCGAATGTCCGGCAGCCAGGTCGTCGAATCCGTCCCCTTCGATCTCCGCGCCCGGGTACAGGTCCAGAAATCGCTCGAGCGTCTCCAGACTGTTCGGCCCGTGGATCTGCTCGACGACCCCCAGGTCCCTGGCCAGGAGCGGCAGCGGGACGGTCTCCCGGGTATTGGTCCCGGTGATTGAGACGACTATCCGCTCGACCGGAACGCCTGCGGCCAGGAGCAGCCGGATCATATAGTCGTGCCAGTCGCGGAGGATGGAGTCAACGTATTCCGGGATTCCATCGTTCCGTCCAGGAGCTTCTTCACGCTCCCGGGCCATCTCGTTGCCGGGCATGATCCGGTAATCGACGCCTGAGGCGTTGAGCAACTCGACAACCCTTTCAACGATCGCCGGGAGGTAGGACTTCATCGTTCTACAGTCCTCACCGAAGCCGCCGTAAACGCCGCCGGTGTGGATCCCGAGGCCGCAGCCGATGGTCCGGCGCGATCCAAGCCGTAACCCTCCAGGCCAAAAGCGCCAGCAGCGTTCCCCCGATCGCTCCGCCCAGCACATCCAGCGGGAAATGAACCCCGACGTAAATCCGCGAGTAGGCGATCGCGGCCGCCGCCAAATAAACCCACCTGAATCTTCTTCCAAAGAAAAGGGCCAGGAGGGTGGCGATTTCAAACGAAACCCAGGAATGACCCGATGGAAACGACCTTGAGCGAAGAGCCGGCCCGACATTATGAACCATAAATGATCCCCGCCCGCCGGACTTATTATCCACGACCGCCCCGGCCCGACCATCCGCCGTCGCCTGTCCCCCGGCGGCCTCGAAATAAGCCGGGGGCCGCGGACGGTCCACGCCGCTTTTGATCGCTTCGACCAGAACCGCGCCTGTTATCAAAGTCGCAACCGAAGCGATGAACACCGTGAGGACCCGGCGACGTTCAGAAATAATGACAATAAAGGCAAAATAAATCGGAACGATGACCCAAGCGCTGCCGAAGGTGCTGCATCCCCAGAAAAACGCATCGAAAATCCGGCTATGGTGAGAATTGATGAACCGGAAGAGCCCGATGTCCCAGGTCAATACCGGCGCCAAGGAAGCGATCAGGCTCTTCATCGTCATATCGTTCACTATACCGTCATCCCGGAAAAGCTGTCAACGAACCCTCGATGAAGTTCAGGAAATCGGCGCGGCGGGAGGATTCGGCTTCAAGCTTTTCATCTTCCCCCCGAGTCTCCGCA
This sequence comes from Candidatus Aminicenantota bacterium, assembly GCA_016931595.1. Taxonomy (GTDB): domain Bacteria; phylum Acidobacteriota; class Aminicenantia; order Aminicenantales; family UBA4085; genus JAAZPG01. The sequence continues at coordinate 1,746 of JAFGEN010000191.1, forward strand.
ATCCCCGCCCGATCTTCTTCCGGAATAAAAACAGGAGTGAGAGAAGAGCCAGAATCAAGATCGTTTTCCCGGCGGCAACCGTCCCGTCCGAGACATACCGGAAATCCATCGTCAGGGGCTCGGAGTCGACCAGCGACTTGGCGAACCGGAACAGCTGCCCGGATGTCGGGATGAGAACCCGGATCGAGAGGAGCCCGGCCCCCGCGAGGTTCGGGGCGTTTTGGACGTCGCCGATCCGTCGGCCGAAACCGGCCTCGTTATCGATCTGTTGAGCGACCTGGGCCGCGGACAACGCCAGGCCGTCTTTGAACTGCCCCTTGAGGCGGCTGACCTCCCGCTCCCTGATCTCCATCTTTTTATCCTCGTCCAAGCCCGCGGAAGCCGGGTTAGGAGTAAGCTCCGTCTTGGCCTCGCTTTTCCCTCTCAGGATAAGCCGCAGCCCTCCGGCCGTCTTCTCCTTCTCCACCGTCCCGCCAAAGGCGACGAATCTGTAATCCTCGGGCAGGTACACGCTCCAGAGCATCTGGCTGACGATGATGTCGGGGACCGGGAAGGCGCTTTCCCCCCGGCCCAGGCCGGCCATCCGTCTCCCCTTCTCGAAAAAGATCACCTCGACGTCGAAGGCTGAAAGCCCCTCCGCCCCGCCGACGGAGCGGTTGAGCGGGATGAGAATCTTCCCGCCGTCGGCCCGAGGCTTGACCGGCTCCCCGCCGACGAACACGCTCCAGACCTGGGATTTTACCGGCAGGGCCAGTGTCAGGAACTGCTTGGAGGTGTTCCGGATGCTGTAAATGACCCGGTGGACGACCTTGCCGTCCTCGGTGAACAAGGTCGTTCCACTGGCAAAATCAGCCACCGTGCCGATGACCGGAATCTCCTCGTGCCTCCGGATTTCCAGGTTCAGGGAAAACGGCGGCCGCAGGTACCGAAAACCGAGAAGGAGCGGCTTGGGCGACCTGTTGATGAGCTCCGCCGGAAGCTCCGAGACGTCGAGCCGGTCCAATCCTTCGCTTCCCGCCGGAGTGACTTCCGAGGCGCTTTTCAACTGCACCCCAATGAACCCTTTATCCTTGGCCGCCCCGACGACCGAAAAACCCGTAAAATCCACAGCCCCCGTCGGGCCGGCCAGCATTTTTTCGGCCGAAACGGAAAAGACAAACCGCCCCTCCCTCGGCGCATCGAGACGGATGTCCAGAACCGGCGCGCCCTCGACCGCCGTCTCTCGCCAGTCTTCGATCCCGCTCCCCCGGACGTCCAGAACCCTCCAACCGGAGGGAATCCCGACGGAGAGAGAGGAGATCGTGTTCTGAAGAATGGACAGGGTGAAGTCCGCGTTCACCCGCAGGGCATCGTCCTCGACGGAAAGAAGATTGAGAACGTCGGCATAGATTTTAGCCGGCCCCCTTTTCACTTCGGCCGGCTTCTTCCTCCAGCTCAGGTTGATCATCTCGGTCGGAGGGAGAAACGCTTCGACATGGGTCAGCCCGCCCCTGATGGAGATTTCGAGCTGCTGGGCTCCAGCGATGTCGACGCCGAGACCCTCTCCTGGAAGGTCGATGACAAACCGGGTCACCGCCGCCTGGGGAACCGGAAAGGCGACGGCCATCACGCTCTGCTCGGGCTGAAGCTTCAGGGAAAAATCGGCTTCGATCCTGTGCCGGCCGGCCCGGTTCACGGCCAGGGTGTGCCGGCCGTTTTCCAAAACGATTAAGGCCCGCTCCCCGTCGATCCGGGCCGTCCGAAGGGCGACGGGCAGGGGGAAAAGGGGGATCTTGACGTAAGACCGGTTCGGCCTGTCGAAGACTTCGAGATCGATCGCCGCCCGGACCTGGAGGGCGCCGGACGCGATTTTTCCCGTATAGACCGCTTGGGTCAGAAGATATTCGGCCGGGGGCGCCGCGGTCGTATCCGCGGGCGGCTTCATCCGGTTGAGAAGCTCCCGGAATTGGGCTCGGGTCAGGATCACCCGTTCGTCCTTGAGCTGGAAAGCCGGGACCTGCTTGAAGCCCGTCTGCCGGAGGATTTTTTGGAATTCCTCCCAGGAAAGGCTGATCTCGTCCTTATCGAGAGCAAGGAGTTTTCTGAACTCCTCCCAGGTGATCGAGACGCCGCTTCGAGCATTGTCATCCTGAGCCGACGCCGGGGTCACCGCCGCCGTTGCCAGAACGATCGCCAAGACAAACGCTGAAATCCGCTTCCTTGAACTGTTCATGTCGACCTCCTTGGACGTTGTCCGAGGCCAACATACACCGAAGGAAAACGGAGATTGTCACCTCAATGTAAAATGAATTTAAAAAGATTCGGGGGCGGGGCCTCGAGATGCCCCGCCCCCGGAAAGAAGAATTCGAAACGGCTTACTTTTTCTTGATCAGCCCCGCGGCGGTGCGGTTATCCGGCTTCGGGGCCGGGGTGATGTGCTTCGGCTGGGTCTTGGTCAGCTTCATGACCTCTTCGACCGCCTTTTCCATCTGCGGGTCACGGCCCTTGACCAGGAGATTGGGATCGTCCCAGACTTCGAAGTCCGGGGCCACGCCCTCCCCCTCCCAGAACCAGTGCCCGGCGTTATCGTAAAGCCGGCCATCGGGTACGGTGATATATCCGCCATCGATCAGGGAATGTCCCGTCGCCGGTCCCACCAGGATTCCCAGGGTATGTTCCCCGACGATCGGCCCGGCCTTCAACACCTTGAAGGCCCAAGGCAAGCCGTCGCCTCCGGACCCGGCCCAGCCGTTGATCAGCATGGCCATCGGCCCGTTGTTGACCGTGACCGGCTGGGGTGTGTCCCGCCCATACCGCCAATGGATATTGTAGATGATCGGCCTCCGCATCAGCTCGAGGAACCGGTCGGCCAGCGCGCCGCCGCCGTTGAACCGCTCGTCGATGATGAAGCCTTCCTTGTCGATCTGCCCGTAGAACATTCGGACCAGCTCGCTCTGGCCCTGGCCGGAGGTATTCGACATGTAAACGTAGCCCAGCTTCCCTCCGGACAGCGTCTCGACCATCTTGCGATTGGTCTCGATCCACTCCAGGCTGCGGAGGGTCGACTCTTCGCCGCCGGTCAGGCACTTGACGACGACGGTTTTGGCGCCGTCCTTTTTACCGTCGGAGCTCACGAGGAGCGAGACGGTCTTGCCCGAAAGACCTTCAAAGGCCGCATAGGGATCGCGGTCCGGCAGAAGCTCGATGTCGTTGACGGCGAGGATGGCGTCGCCTTCCTTGACCCCGACGCCCGGCGCGTCGAAGGGAGAGCGGACGGCCGTGTCCCAGGCAGCCGGCCTGACGATCCGGTGGATCCGGTAGATTCCGTTATCCGGCTTCCAATCGATGCCCAGAAAGCCCGTCAGGACAGGGGTGACCTGTTCGACATCCCCGCCCGAGGTGTATGTATGCCCGGCGCTGAGCTCGGCCTGCATATTCGAGCAGATGTTGGTCACGTCCCAGCGGGTCCGGGCG
>JAFGEN010000192.1 GCA_016931595.1 Candidatus Aminicenantota bacterium
AAGAAGAAAAAATGATACAATTCCCCCATCTTTCTGAAGAGAGGCCGTCATGACGCGACGCACCGTTTACGCCCTTGCACTCGCCGCCCTTCTCATCCTTCTCGCGCCGCTTCTCGGCTTTTTCCCGCCGGGCGCCTCCGGTTTCGCCGCCGACACCAGCGCCGACGCTGAGTCCCGGAACACCAACGCCCAAAGCGCCGAAGACAAGGAAACCGACCCCCTCGTCCTGAAAAAACTCGATTGGTTCCAGGACGTCAAGTTCGGCCTGATGATGCACTGGGGGCCGTACAGCCAGTGGGGCGTAGTCGAATCCTGGTCGATCTGCTCGGAGGACGAGCCCTGGTGCGCCCGAAACATCCCGGATTACGTCGAGTACAAGCGCCGTTACCAGGAACTGCCGAAGACGTTCAATCCCGCAAAATTCGACCCGGCTGCCTGGGCCAAGGCGGCTAAACAAGCCGGCATGCGCTACGTCGTCTTCACGACCAAGCACCACGACGGCTTCTCGATGTTCGACACGAAACAGACCGATTACCGGATCACCGGCCCCCATGTCCCCTTCGCCTCCCACCCCAAGGCCAACGTGGTCAAGGAAATCTTCGCCGCCTTCCGGGCCGAGGGATTCGGCACCGGGGCCTACTTCAGCAAGCCCGACTGGCATTCGCCCGACTACTGGGCCCCGGAATGGGCCACGCCCGACCGGAACGTCAATTACGATACGAGCCGCTACCCGGAGCGCTGGGCCCGGCTTGCGGACTTCACCTACAAGCAAATCGAGGAACTGATGACCGGTTACGGCCCCGTTGACATCCTGTGGCTCGACGGCGGCTGGGTCCGGCCCTATCCCGCCCTTCCTCCGTCGCTTCGCGGCCTGATCAAGCAACCCTACAACCAGGATATCGACATGCCGCGCATTGCGGCCATGGCCCGCCGAAACCAGCCTGGCCTGATCATCGTCGACCGGACGGTCACCGGCCGCTACGAGAACTACCGGACTCCCGAACAGGAAGTCCCGGAAAAACCCCTCCCCTACGTTTGGGAAACCTGCATGACCATGGGCAATTCCTGGTCCTACGTTCCCAACGACAAGTACAAGTCCGTAAACCGCCTCATCCATCTTCTCGTCGACATCGTCTCCAAGGGCGGAAATTTTCTCCTCAACATCGGGCCCAGCGCCGAGGGCGAGCTTCCGGCCGAGTCGCTTCGACGCCTGGCCGAAATCGGGGCTTGGATGAAGGTCAATTCCGAGGCGATCTACGAAACCCGCCCGGTCGCCCCGTACAAGGAAGCGAACATTTGCTACACGGCAAAAAAAGACGGGACCGTTTTCGCCCTGGTCCTGGCGGATGAAAACGAGACATCCATGCCCTCCAAGGTCATGATCCCCTCCTTTGCCCCGGGACCTTCGGGCCGGGTCGAGCTTCTCGGCCGGCCGGGGGCGCTTCGCTTCGAGGCGGTGGGAAAGGGAACGCTCGTGACCATCCCGGCGGCGGCCGTGAAAAATCCTCCCGGCCGCCACGCCTGGGGGCTGAAGATCACGAAGGCCCGGCCGGCCGACGGCCAGGACTGATGGAGAAGACCTCGATGCGAAATCTCTGGTGGATACCGACGGCCACGATGATCCTGACGACGCTGGCCGGAGCGGCCTGCAGCTCCGGAAAATACGCCGGCCCCTGGCTCCAAGGCTGGTCGAAAACGATCGCCGGAGAAGTGTTGAGCTATCATTCTCCTTATCCCGATGTCTCCCAGGCCCTGCTCAGCCGGGCCACCGACGGGACGATGACCATATCCTGGGAGACAGCGCCCATTCCGGCCGATTTTAAGGGCGAGACGGCGACGTTCATATGGATGTGCGGGCTGGCAACCCAGGACGGCGCCCACCGCTTCGAGATGAAAATCGATGGCCGCCCGCTCCTTTCCTTCCGGACGGGAAAGGACGCCTCCGAAAAAACCTGGGAGATTCCCGGCCCGAACGGCGTCTCGCTCCGTTTCGAGACGACCATGGTCGACCAATTCGAGGAGCTGTTCGGGTTCATGTTCCTGACCCTGCCAGCCTCGGCCGTCACCCCCGGCCGGCCCGTCAGAATCGACGTCACCGGCGAAAACGGCGGAAGCCGCGACTGGTTCATGATGTTCCCGGCGACGCTTTCCTTCAGGATCGAGGCCGCGGGCGAGGAAGCCCTGATCCGGGACGCGTCCGGCGTCCGCCAGTCGATCCGCCTCGAAATCAGCCACATCGGCCCGGCCTCGCCGGTCGAGATTGTGGTTCCGGGAAAAACGATCAAGGAAACCCTCGTCCTCGGCTACAACCGGTTCCAAATTCCCGCCCAGGCCGTCGCCTCCCCGGCCGATGTTCCGGTCGAAATCCGGATCGACGGGAGGCCGACCGAGCGCCTCAAGGTCCGCCTGAAGCCGGTTGTCCGGCGCGAGCTCTGGCTCCTGCCCCACTCCCATAACGACATCGGCTACTCCGACCGCCAGGACATCGTCGAAAAAAATCACTGGGCCTTCTTCGAAAAGGCCATGGGCATCGCCGAGCGCACAGCCTCCTTCCCTGAAGAAGCCCGGTTCAAATGGAACAGCGAGGTCCTCTGGGCCGTCGATTCCTATCTCCGTCAAGCCTCGCCGGAGAAAAAAGCCGCCTTCATCCGGGCGGTCAAATCCGGCCGGATCGGTCTTCAGGGGTTGTACGCCAATGTCCTGACCGGGATCGTCCCGGCCGAGGAGCTCGACCACGTTCTCGCCTTCGCCCGGCGGCTCTCGCGGGCCGAAGGCCTGACGATCGATTCGGTGATGATCACCGATATTCCGACGACGTCCTGGAGCCTGATTCCGGTCCTGGCCCAGAACGGGATCAAGTATTTTTCCAGCGGCCCCAACTACATGCCCCGTCATCCCGACGGCGGCGACCGGATCGGACAGGCCATGAAGGCCTGGGCCGACAAGCCTTTTTATTGGGTCAGCCCATCCGGAAAAGAAAAGATTCTCTTCTGGATGGCCGGGCGCGGCTATTCATGGTTCCACGGTTTGAACATGGGCTCGCTTTCAGCCGATAAATCCTTGCCGATCCTGGATTACTGCCGGGAGCTGGCCGAGAAGAACTATCCCTACGAAATGGTCCAGGTCCGCTATACGACCGGCGGGGACAACGGCCCGCCGGATGAACTCCTGCCCGATTTCGTGAGGAATTGGAACGAACGCTACGAATCGCCCCGCTTCCGCATCGCCGTCGCCTCGGAGATGTTCGCCGAATTCGAGAAGCGCCACGGCGCGGCGCTTCCCACGGTCCGAGGAGATTTTTCGGTTTACTGGGAGGACGGCGCGGCTTCGACGGCCCGCGAGCAGGCCCTCAATCGCGAAGCGGCCCGGCGGCTTCTCTCGGCCGAAGCGCTTTGGGCGGCGGCCGACCCGGCAAAATTCCCGCACCGGGAATTCGCCGAGGCCTGGCGCTATGTCGTCTTCTGGGACGAGCACACCTGGGGAGCGGCCGACAGCGTCAGCAACCCCGACGGGGAAAACGCACGGGACCAGTGGGCGCGGAAAAAAGCCTTCGTCGAGGAAGCCGACCGCCGGTCCGCCCGGCTTCTTTCCGAGGCGGTCGGAAGCAAAACCGTCGAAGGAGGGTCGGCCGGCGCCTTCGATATCTTCAACCCGACGGGCTTCACCCGGAGGGAAATCGTCATCGTCCCGAAATCCCTGAGTCGGGACGGCGATCACGTCGTTGACGAATTCGGCCATCCCGTCCCCTCCCAGCGCTTGAAAAACGGCGATTTGGCCGTCCAGGCCGGTCCGGTCCAACCCTTCGGAGCGATGCGCTTCCGGGTCAGGCCGGGGGAGCCGATACCGCCCTTTTCCGGAAAGACGAAAGCCGAGCCCCTTGAAAACGGCATCTTGAAAGTTTTGATCGATGAAAAAACCGGGGCGGTCAAGAGCCTGACCTGGAAAATCCCAAGCGAACCCGAGTTTGTGGACGGAAGCGGCGGCCGGGGATTGAACGAGTATCTCTATGTCCCCGGACGGGACCCGAAAAACGCTCAGGGGGTGGAATCCGTCGAGATTCTTCCCGGCGAGCCCGGACCGCTCGTCGCCTCGGTCATCGTTGTCTCCAAGGCCCCCGGCGCCCGAGAGCTCCGGCGGGAATATCGCCTTGCGGCCGGGTCGGACCGTCTCGAAATCATCAACACCCTGAATAAAGAAAAGGTCCGGGAAAAGGAAAGCGTCCACTTCGCCTTCCCCTTCCGCGTTCCCGACGGGCGGCCGCGCCTGGATCTGGGCTGGGCCCAAATCCGGCCCGACTCCGACCAGATCCCCGGCTCCAACCGGGATTTTTTCTGCGTCCAGAATGCCGTCGAGATCTCCAACGATCAATACGGCCTGACCTGGATCACGCTCGACGCGCCGCTGGTCGAGATCGGCCGCATGACCGATGAAACCCCCGGACCGGGCGGAACGCGCGTCTGGCGGACCGAGACGGGGATTTCCCAGACGGTCTACTCGTATGCCATGAACAATTATTGGCACACCAATTACAAAGCCGACCAGGAAGGGAAGGCCGTCTTTCGGTTCGTCATCCGTCCCCGGGCAAACAGCGATCCCGTCGGGATGACCCGGACCGGGATCGCCGCCGACCGGCCGATGACGGCCCTGCCCGCGGGGTCGGCGGCTCCCTTCGGTTCGCCCCTCAATCTTTTACCCGGCCCCGTCCTGGCCACGGCTCTCCGCCCTTCGGCCGACGGAAAAGCGGTCATGGTCCGGCTGTACAATCCGTCGGACCGTCCGGCCGAGGCCTCGATTCGCGGACGGCTCATTGAACAAGGAACCGCCTACCGAAGCTCGCCCTTCGAAGACCGCAACGGGACGCTCGAGGGAGGGCGCCTGGCGCTTTCGCCCTTCGAAATGACCTGGGTCCGGATCGAGCCCCGGGAAAAAACTTGAAATCGAACCCGCGACCGCCTAGAATGACATCATTCCGCCGGAAAGGATGGCCGTCATGAAAGACGTCAAGGAAATCCTCGCTGAAAAGGGCTGTGACCTCTGGTCGATCTCCCCGAAAGCCATGGTCTTCGACGCCCTCAAGCTCATGGCCGAGAAAAAAATCGGAGCCTTGATGGTCATGAACGACAAGGAGAAAGTCGAAGGCATCCTGACCGAACGGGATTACGCCCGGAAAGTCATGCTTTTCGGAAAATCGTCCAAGGAAACCGCCGTCTCGGAAATCATGACCCCGGCCGACAAGATGTACACGGTGAAGCCGTCCACGACCGTCGAGGAATGCATGGTCCTCATGACCGCCAAGCACATCCGGCACCTGCCGGTCTGCGACGGGGAAAAATTCTCCGGGCTGATTTCGATCGGCGACGTGGTCAAGGCCATCATCTCGGAAAAGAACGCCCTGATTGAGCAGTTGTCCAACTATATCGGCGGAAAATACATGTAACCGTTTGAACCCCCGGTCATGGTCATCGTCTTCGTCCTCTACTTCATCGCGACCTTCGCCCTCGGCCTGTGGCAAGCCCGAAAAACAAAATCCCAGTCCGATTTCGTCCTCGGCGGAAAGAAGCTCCCAGGCTGGATGCTGGCCCTGTCGGAGCGGGCCACGGGTGAATCGGCCTGGCTGCTGCTGGGTCTCACCGGGTTCATCTACACCACGGGGTTGTCGGGCATCTGGACCGGCGTCGGCTGCCTGATCGGCATCGCCTCGGCCTGGATCATCCTGGCCCGAAAATTCCGGGCGGAAGCCGAAACCTACAAGGCCATGACCATGCCCGAGTATTTCGCGGCGAAATTTTCGGCCAAGGCCAACCTGATCCGAATCCTCTCCACTGGGATCATCGTCTTTTTCTTCGTGTTTTACGTCGGGGCCCAGTTCGCCGGCGCGGGCAAGACGATCCAGCAGACCTTCGGCTTCAGCCCGGTTTGGGGGATGATCATCTCGGCGGCTGTCATCCTCGGATACGCCACCTTCGGCGGTTTTGTCAGCGTCGTGGCCGTCGACGCGCTTCAGTCCGTTTTAATGCTGATCACCCTGGTCGTCACTCCCATCATCATTTTGATCAAGGTTTTTTCGTCTCCCGTCTCCCTGAGCCAGGCGTTCGCCGCGGCCGGGCCGGGCTACGGCTCGCTGACCGGAGGCCTTGCGGGCTTTGCCGCGGGCTTGATGATTTTCAATAACCTGGCCTGGGTCTTCGGCTACTTGGGCGGTTTACCCCAACTCAACGCCCGGTTCATGGGGATGAAGGACGACCGGAACGTCCGCACCGGGCGGGACATCGCCGTCGCCTGGACGATCATCGCCTACAGCGGCGTGGTCGTCATCGGCCTGGGAGCCCAGGTCCTCTACGGCCCAAAGGCCGTCGCGGACACCGAAATGATCCTCCCCTACCTGCTCAACAACCTCTTCCCCGGCTGGCTCGCCGCCCTTCTCCTGGCCGGGGCCGTGGCGGCCATGATCTCGACGGCCGAGAGCATGCTCCTCGTCGCGGCCACCTCCATCAGCGAGGACGTCTATAAGGGCATCCTCAAAAAAGGACAGGCCCGGGACAAAACCCTGCTCTTCATTTCGCGGGCGGCAACCGTCTCGGTCGGCATCCTGGGCCTCGTCCTGGCCCTGACGACCAAGAACTTGATCTATTCCATCGTCAGTTACGCCTGGGCCGGAATCGGCTGTTCCTTCGCCCCGGCGGTTCTTCTTTCGTTCTACTGGGACCGGTTCAGCGCCCCGGGAGTCGTGACCGCCCTGGCCGCCGGTTTAGTTTCGACGGTCGTCTGGATGCTGGCCGGTTGGGATGCGACGATCACCGCCCGGGCCTCGACGTTCGTCATCGCCATGACTCTGGCCGTGCTGGTGACACTCCTCACCGGAAAAAAGAGCGTCCCGAAAACGGCCCGATCACTAGATTGAAGAACCTGAACCCCGCCTGATTTTTTTTGACGGCGTTTTCTCGAAAGGCGTCTTCTGTTCCACGATCCTCCGGATTCGGGACCAGGACGGGAGCCGGCGGTTGACATCAGTCATGATGCTCCGAAGAAGGGCGGCGACCGCCGCTTCCCGGACCGTCCCGCCGGGCACGATTCGGGGACGAAGGGATTCCAACTGGTCCGGGTCAAGGGCGACGAAGGCCGTAACGGCTCCATCGACCTCCCGGACCAGGGATTCACCGACATAGGGCTGAACGTTGAGGAGGCTCTCGATCGCTTCCGGGTACGTCTTTTTGCCGCTGGAATGGACGATGACGTTCTTGAGCCGCCCCCGGAAATACAGAGATCCCCGGGAATCGAAGGCCCCGATATCCCCGGTTTTCAGCCAGCCGTCCGGGGTAAACGCCGGTACGTTCCCCGCCGAGGGATAATATCCGGCCATCACGTTGGGTCCCCTGACCTCGATCTCTCCCTCCCCCACGGCCGGGTCGAAGCCGGCCAGCCGGACCTCGACTCCGGGCAACGGCCGGCCGCACGAACCGGAGACGAACGTCGACGGCGGATCGCCCGTGACCAGGGGCGCGGCCTCGGTCAATCCATACCCCACAGTATAGGGGAACCCCGCCTCGTCTAAAAAAGCCGCGGTCTCGGCCGAGAGTGAAGCGCCGCCCATGCAGAACATCCTCAAACAGCCGCCGAAGGACTTGGCCAGCGTTCGCCCGAGAAGACGGTGAAGAAGCCTCCGGGTAGGACCGAAACGGGTCAGCCGTCGGGCCAAGGCTTTTCGCTTCAGTTCGGGCTGGATCCGGGTTTTAAAAAGCTTCTCCATGACCAGCGGAACGGCGATCATGATCGTCGGCCGGACGGCGGCCAAGGCCGGGAGCAACGCCGAGGCGGAGGGGGGTTTGTCCATGTATGCGACCGAAGCCCGCTTCATGACCGGGATGATCAGCCCAAGGGTGCATTCCGTGGCATGGGCCAGCGGCAGGATGGACAACAATCGGTCGGATTCGACGACCCGGCCGCACATTTGGTCGATGGCCATGGCATTGTGGACCAGGTTTCGCTGGGTCAGCAGAACGCCTTTGGAAAAACCGGACGTCCCCGAGGTGAAAACCAGCGAGGCGGGATCGTCCTCGCCGACGGCCTCGGTCACGGCCTCCGCCGGTTTCGCCCCGTCGCGCTCCGGCCGGCCGGGCGTCTTCCCGACGACTTCCAAATCCTCCAGCCGGACGACCAGGCCGGGAGGCGGCAGTTCCCCTTGCTCGACGACGGACCGGTACTTGTCCGAAACGAACGCCGCCCGGCTTCCGGACAAGGCCAGGATCCGGCGGATGTCCGGTCGGGGAAACTCATGCATGACCGGCACGGCGGCCGCGCCGATGGAGGTCACGGCGAAAAACGCCGCCGCCCAGTGGGGATGGTTTTCCCCGAGAAGCGCGACCTTGTCTCCCTTGTGCAGGCCGTTCGCCCGGAGGAGTCCGGCCAGCCGGGAGACGCAGTCCCGAAGCTCCCCGTAAGACATGGGGCGCTCCTGGACGAATCCGAGGGCCGGTTGTTCGGCCGGGCCGGAGAAGCTCCTCTCGAGCAAGGCCGGAAAGGTGAGGGGGGAAAACAGCGGCTGGAATTCGGGGCCGGGAACCGAATGGCCGAACCGGATGTGCGTTTGAGCGCTCACTGAAGAATGAACAGCCCGCCGCCGGCCGGCTCCGGCCCGTTTTTTTTTCTCTGGATTCATGGCGATGGGTTCATTATCCTGCATTCTTGAGAAAAATTCTAGAATTCTGACCCAATATTTTTTCCGGCAAGATAAGAATTTCAAGCGTTTACCCAAAGGCGGGGCGATTGCGTCGATGTCTTGAAAAGACGCCCGGCTTGCCATATATTACGGACAAGACGGGTTTGTTTCCGCAACGAAAGGAAGGGAGCGCATGAAAAAATCCCGTGCCGGATGGATCGCGGTTCTCCTGGCCGTTTTGGCTTCAAGCCCTCCGCCCACGGCATCGAGCCAAGCCGCCTCCCAGGAAGCTGTGGACGCGCTGAAGAAACTTTCGGTTGAAGTTCAGCGCATCGTGTCCCGGGACAACGTCCGGGCGATGTACGACCGGACCTTGAAGCTCAAGGAGATGGGCTTTTCCTTCCAGGCCGGGCTTCTCGCCCCGCGCCGGCCCGATCCGTCCTGGAGCCGCTGCCGGACCCGCCAGTATGCCGGGATGAAGCTGTTCGACATGGGGTATGCCGTCGCCTTTTTAAAACGCGGCGAGGCGATCGACTGCGTCGAGGGCCTCGAAGCGGTCTTTTCCGCCCTCGACCTTCGTTCCCATGCCGACTGGAGCGGCCGGGGCTTCAACACGATGCGGCGGGCCGCCGATGACCCCGAGTCGATCGACCCCGGGGAGATTCTGAACGAGCTGGTCGACAACCTGGTTGACGAGATCCCCACGGCCATGTCCAGCCCGGAAACGGCCCATTACCTCCTCGACGCCCTGTTCGGCTTCAGCATCCAGAGCGCCCACGTCGCGGGAACCTTCCAGAAAGACGGGCCGGATGCATCTGTCCGGGAGCGGTTGTATCCGAAATCGTCCGACGCCGGTCACGAGTCTTGGATGTCGATGGTCCTCCGGGTTTTCGCCGCCTTCGAGGTCGAAGCGGCGAAAATCGGCCTGAAGTGCGAGGCCACGGAAAATCTCGGCGTGATCCGGGAGATAGCCGATCTGGTCAAAGCCGAAGCCGCAGAGAAGCTCGGTCCCGAGGACAGAAAAATCCGTTGGGATCGAATCGGAACGCGCGTCGCCGCGGCCCGAGCGGCCATTCTATCGACCGGATCAAGATGAGCCTCAGCGTTTCATGATCGCTGAGCCCGTCCTCAACGGCCTCCTCCATCTGTTCGCCCTGATCGCCTCGCGCCTCCAAGGGCCGGACCGGGAGGCCGCCCGCCGCCGGACTCTCGACTACCTCAACAACCACGTCGGCCTGTCCGACGCCGGAGTTTACCTCGGCCTGTTTGAGGACCTGGTCGAACTTCACGAGAACGACGGCGAAGCCGCCCTCCTTCGGTCGGCCGGGGAGATATCCGGAGCCCTTCAATCCCTCCTCCAGGGCGCGGAAAAATACGCCGCCGTCGTTCACGTTCTTGACCTGGCGGCTGTTTCCACCGAACGGGGCCTTCCCCGCCGCATTGCCGGAGCCCTCGGCCGGAAGCTTGGCCTCGAGGAGACGGCCTTCGAGCGGATCGCCGCTTTCTCCGCCGACCCTTGCAAAGCCGCCCAATCAGCCCCGGATGTCCGCATTCTTCCAATCGGCGAGGGCGGCGGCCGGATCGCCGCCCTGCGGCTTGAGGGCGAGCATCTTTTCCTTGTAGCCTCCGTCGGCGACGAGCCGCTCCGGCTCGAAAGCCGGCCCCTGGAGAAGGGGAGCTGCCAGACACTGCATCCCGGCCAGGTCATCCGCGACCGAAGGGGAAACGAACTCTATTTCTCCGGGATCGCCGCCTTGTTCCGTGACGGGAAGGACGAGGGGCCGGTCCTCGACTTTCGGGGGGAAAACCTCGAATATCGCTTTCCCCGGAGCGAGAACGGCATCCGCGATTTTTCTTTCGCCGAACGCGACGGGCGCCTGGTCGGAATCATGGGCGGCAGCGGCTCCGGCAAATCCACCCTCCTCGGTCTCCTGAACGGCATGATCAGGCCCGACTCCGGCCGGGTTCTGCTCAACGGCCGGGATATCCACGCCGACCGGGAAGCCGGCGAGGGCGTCATCGGCTATATCCCCCAGGACGACCTGCTGTTCGAGGATCTGACGGTCTTTGACAACTTGTATTTCGCCGCCCGGCTGTGCCTGGCCCATCTAGCCGACGGAGAGATTCGGCGGCGGGTCCGGTCGCTCTTGGACGAGCTCGGCCAGGCCGAGACCTCAGGACTCAAGGTCGGCTCGCCTCTTCAGAAGACAATCAGCGGCGGGCAGCGGAAGCGCCTGAACATCGCCCTCGAGCTGGTCCGGGAACCGACGGTTCTGTTCGTGGACGAGCCGACGTCCGGCCTTTCCTCGGCCGACTCGGAGACCGTGATGAGCCTGCTGCGTGAACAGGCCGCCCGGGGAAAACTCGTTTTTGTCGTCATCCACCAGCCCTCTTCGAAAATATTCCGGATGTTCGACGCCCTCTGGATCCTGGACCAGGGCGGCTGGCCGATCTTCAGCGGATCGCCCCTGGAAGCGGTGTCGTATTTCCGCCGGCACGGGAACCTGCCGGAGACCTGGGAATCCATCTGTCCGGGATGCGGCGGGGTCAATCCCGAGCAGATCTTCGAGATCGTTGAAGCCCGGACGGTCGACGGCACAGGCCGCCTCACCCGGAAAAGACGGATTCCTTCGGAAAAATGGCATGAACGATTCCGCGAACACTCGGCCGGCCGGGGGAACGCGGCCGCCGCGCCCGGTCCGTCGGGCCTCCCGCCCCCGGCCCGAAGTCTCAACCGCCCGGGGCTTCTCGGCCAGCTCGACGTCTTTTTCCGGCGTGACGTCCGGGCCCGCCTGGCCAACCGCTCCTATCTCCTGGTCACGTTTCTCGAGCCGCTCGTCCTGGGCCTCCTGACCGGGCTGATCAGCCGAGGGGCCTTCGGCGGAACCTATTCCTTCCACGACAACAACAATCTTCACGCGTTTTTTTTCATGAGCGTCATCGTCGCCGTCTTTTTGGGTCTCAGCGTCAGCGCCGAGGAGATCTGCCGCGACGGCCGGATCCTCAAGAGGGAGCGGTTTCTCCGCTTGAGCTGGGGAAGCTACATCAACTCCAAGGCCCTCTACCTGGCCTTGGTTTCGGCCGTCCAAATGCTCCTCTTCGCGGTCACGGCCAACGCGGTCGTCGAGCTTCCCGGGATGCTCCTCCCCTGCTGGGTCGCCCTTTTTCTTTGCGCGTTTTGCTCCAACATCCTCGGCCTGAACATCTCCGCCTC
>JAFGEN010000193.1 GCA_016931595.1 Candidatus Aminicenantota bacterium
AGCCGGCGGGCGATTTTTTCGTAGGTCCCGATGCCGTATCCGGCAGGGTCCGGAATCTCCCAGCCGAACAGCTTGTCGGCCGGGATTTGGGGCAGCCCGGTCAGGCGGATGAAGACGTTGGAATCCAGGGCGATGATGAAATCGAACTTGCCGGGGTCGGCGTCGAGGACGAACCGGGGTTTATGGCCGGAGATGTCGGCGCCGTAGAACCTCTTGGCCACGTCGAGGAGCTCCTCGAACGGAGGGCCTGAGGCCGGGTCGATCCCGGCGCTTTCGGCCTCGATCCGCCCGGGATACAGCTTTTTAGATATGGTTTCGGCCAGGGGGCTCCGGCACAGGTTGGCGTAACAGACGAACAGGACTTTCATTTTTACTCCGGGATTTATAACCGGAGCGGCCGGGCATGTCAACTTGGCCTCGCTTTTTTCCTCCGGTCCGGCTTGCAGTCTCGGGGCCAAACCCGCATAATACCCGCATGAAAACGATCGTCGTCGTTCTATCGGCGGTGTGTCTTGCGGCCGCCGTGTCGGGCGCGTCCGGCGGGCAGGACAAGCCTCCGCTCCAGACCGTCCCATCGGTCGACCTCGCCCGGTACATGGGGACATGGTACGAGATCGCCGCCTTCCCCCAGAAGTTCCAGAAAGGCTGCCATTGCACGAAGGCGACCTACGAGATGACCGAGAAGGATTATGTCCGGGTCATCAATTCCTGCCGGAAGGATTCGGCCCAAGGCAAGGAAAAAACCGCCAAGGGGAAGGCCTTCATCGTCGAGGGGACGGGGAATTCGAAATTGAAGGTCCAGTTCTTCTGGCCGTTCCGGGGCGATTATTGGATCATCGAGCTGGCCGAAGACTACAGCCACGTCGTCGTCGGGGCGCCGGACCGGGACTATCTTTGGATCTTGGCCAGAACGCCCAAAATCGATGAGGCCCTTTATAAGGACATCGTTGCCCGCTGCGCGGAGAAGGACTTCGATGTGAGCCGGTTGGTGATGACCGACCAGAGCTGCGCCGGACGTTAGGGATGCGGTCCTCTCGGCTCGCCCCGACTCGCGAGGCTCGTGTTGGGCTTGCCCTAGCTCCCAAGGGTCGCGTGGGACTGGCCCAAGAGGGCCTCGCCTCGGCTTGCAGGGCAGGCAAGGCATCGCCCGAAGGGTAAATCATCAGTGTTTTATCCTATAGAAGTCAATCGTAATATTTTCCGAATAAACCGGGATAGAAAAGGAGGACACATGAATTCAACGAAGAACATCCGCCGGGCGGGCCGCCTGCTTTCGGTCCTCGCCCTTCTCGTCTTTGCCGGGATCTTCAGCCTGGGCGCCGGCCAAAACGCGGCGGTTTCCGCCTCCGCGGCCACCAACCCCTGGCCGGTTGAATTCGACGGCTGCACCAGCATCCAGGTCGGCCGGCTGGCCTCGACCGACGGCTCGGTCATGACCGCCCACACCTGCGACGGCAACTACCGCCAGTGGGTCAACATCGTTCCCCATGCCAAGCACTCCGAGGGATCCAAGAACAAGATCTATTCCGGCAAAATGCATACCGAGATGCCGGCCGACCAGCGGGGCATCGTGGTTAGGGGCGAGATTCCCCAGGTCGCCGAAACCTACGCCTTTTTCAACACCGCCTACCCGGCGATGAACGAGGCCGGCCTGGCCATCGGCGAGACGACGATCGGCGGCCGTCGGGAGCTCTACAATCCCGAGGGGATGTTCATGATCGAGGAGATCGAGAGGATCGTCCTCGAGCGCTGTTCGACGGCCCGCGAGGCGATCAAGCTGGCCGGACAGCTCATTAAGGAATACGGCTACGGCGATTTCGGCGAATGCATCACCATCGCCGATTCGAAGGAAGTCTGGCATTTTGAAGTCTTCGGCGAAGGGCCGTTGCAGGTTGGCGGCGTTTGGGCCGCGGTCCGGATTCCCGACGACCACGTCGGCATTTCAGCCAACATCCCCCGGATTTCCGATCTCGACCTCAAGAATCCCGATCGGTACATGGCTTCGGAGAACGTCTTCTCGGTGGCCGAGGACCTGGGTTTCTACGATCCCAAGAAGGGCGAGCCGTTCAAGTTCTGGAAGGCCTACAGCGGGGGGCGGCCCTATTCGATCCGTGATTTCTACGTCCTGAACACGGTCGCCCCGTCCCTCAAACTGAACATGCAGATGGAGGAGCTTCCGTTCTCGGTCAAGGCGGAGAAGAAGCTTTCGGTCAGCGACGTGTTGGCTCTCTACCGCGAGACGTATGCAGGGACCGAGTATGATGCCGGCAAAAACCTGATGGTGCCGCGCCGCCAGCCGATGCGCCGCCCGGGCACCCAGCCGCCGGCCCAGGGACAAGGACAAGCGGCGCCCCAGCCGGAAATGGTCCGTAGCCCCCTGGCCCAGCCCTGGATGTCGGGCGACCTGGTCCAACTTGTCAATGCGCTCAAGCCTGGAACGATCCATTCGACCCGGTCGATCGCCATCTCCGGTTGCGCCTACGCCACCGTCCTCCAGTGCCGGCCGAACATGCCCCCGGCGATCGGAACGGTCTGCTGGTTCGCCTTCGACAACCCTGGCCTGAGCCCGCGCATCCCGATCTATGCCGGGGCGACGTCGGTCCCGCCTGCGTTCGAGATCTGCGGCCAGCACCGCTACCGGACGGATTCGGCGGCCTGGATGTTCCGCCGGACAAACCGCCTGGCCACTCTGAAGTGGGCCGCGGCCGAAAAAATCATGATGGACAATCTCCTGGCTTTCGAAAAGAAGGCGCTGCTCGAGATGCCGCTGGTCGAGAAGGTTTACATGAATATGGTTTCGAGCAAGACGCCCGGGACGCTGCCTTTTACTCCGGCCGAGTATCTGACCAAGTGGTGCGGCGATTTCGCCCACGCGGCCATGAGCAAGAGCAACGAGCTGGGCGACAAGTTCATGTTCCTTTTCCGCGGTGGGATCTGATCATTCGGGGCCGAATAATTCGGGGCCAGGTTACTCAACTCCCGAATTATCCGGCCATCGGTTGTGGGTGGCGCAAGGGATGACCAGGCTCCGCGCGCAATTCGAGGGGCTCGTTGCGGTCGAGTCTCTGTGCCAAATCGCGTATCGAATGTGTGAAAATTGACATGACGCCGCCGGAGAGTTCGAGAGGGACGGAGAGGCCCCCCTGGGATCGTCCCGTCTTTTCGTGAATCGTTGTTGGACATCTGGAACACGGGGCGCCGGGAGGGGGGGTGAATGGCGCGGGAACGGACGTGACTCCCGAGCAGACAGGGCTCGCACTCATGACCGGGCATTTGCTTGGAGATTGGGAGTTGAGCCCGTGGCGCCTCCCTTCGGGGCCCGGGCTCCGAATTGAAGAATTCAAAAACGTGAGGTTATCGTGAAAATATGTCTTGTTGGCGAGCCGCTCTCGGGAAAGACGACGCTGTTTTCCGCCCTGACCGGGCTATCCCCGGAAGAGGCGGCGGCCAAGGGCCACGAGCCCGTGGCTGTTGTCAAGGTCCCGGACGACCGTGTCGACCGGCTGGCCGAAATCTTCAAGCCCAAGAAAAAGACCCATGCGACGATCGAGTTTACCGAACTGGCCGGAATCGCCGCCGGCGATGGGCGGAAGACCGGTTTCTCCGAGCAGTTCCTGGGCAAGCTTCGGACGGCCGAAGCCCTGCTTCTCGTCGTCCGGAGCTTTCGCGACCCGGCTGTCCCGCATCCCCGGGAGACCGTCGACCCGGTCCGGGATCTTCGCGATGTCGAAGCCGAGCTTCTGATCAGCGACCTGGCGGTCATCGAAAAGCGGTTCGAGAGGCTGGAAAAGGAGATCGCGGCCAAGAAGAACGAACGCGATGTGCGGGAGCTGGCGGTCCTGAAAACCTGCCGGGCCGCGCTCGAGGAAGAGCGGCCGCTCCGGCTCCTGGAATTCAAGCCGGACGAGGAGATTCTCATCCGGGGATACCGGTTCCTGACTCAAAAACCGCTGATCGTCGCCGTCAACCTGGACGAAAGCGACATCCGCCGCGAGGCTGAGGTTTTGGCGGCGTTCAAACCCTGGGCCGGGCAGGCCGACACGACGATCATCGCGCTCTCGGCAAAAATCGAGATGGAGCTTCGGCAACTGCCCGAGGACGAGCTTCGGGCTTTTCTGGCTGATTATGGGATCGAACGGCCGGCCCGGGACAAGCTGATCGCCGAAACGTACCGGCTGATGGGCTTGATCTCGTTTTTCACCGTCGGTCCGGACGAGGTCAAGGCCTGGACGATCCGCGACGGGACGAAAGCCGTCGCGGCGGCGGGGGAGATCCATTCCGACATCGAGCGTGGGTTCATCCGGGCCGAAGTCGTGCCCTTCGATGATTTCATCGGCGTCGGCTCGATCCCGGAATGCCGAACCAAGGGGACGCTTCGGCTCGAGGGCAAGGAATACCCTGTGAAGGACGGGGACATCATCAACTTCCGGTTCGCCGTCTAAAAATCAACGCCAAAAAGATCGGGGCCAGGTTACTCAACTCCCGAATTATTTTGGCCACCGATCGCGGCTGGCGTGAGCCCGGACGAGTCGCCCGAGCAGACAGGACCCGAGATCAAGGACTGGCTTCCGCGTGAAGATCGGGAGTTGAGTAACCTGGCCCCGAATTATGTGGCCCCGAATTGTCCGAATTCAGAACGTGTTT
Organism: Candidatus Aminicenantota bacterium; assembly: GCA_016931595.1. Lineage (GTDB taxonomy): Bacteria > Acidobacteriota > Aminicenantia > Aminicenantales > UBA4085 > JAAZPG01. Next base: position 4,645 of record JAFGEN010000193.1, read on the forward strand.
TCCTCGAGGTTTTTGCGGGCCAGCGTCGTATTGAGGTGGCAGAAGGCGCAGGCCAGGGCGTCGGCCGCGTCTTCTTCCATCGCATCGTCCTCGATCCGGAGCAGGGCCCGAATCATAACCCCGACCTGGATTTTTTCCGCCTGGCCGTAACCGGTCACGGCTTTCTTGATCTCCAGCGGTGAATATTCGGAGAGGGGAAGAGCGGCCCCGGCCACGGCCACCAGCACCGCTCCCCGGACCTGGCCCAGGGTGATCGCCGTCTTGATGTTGAGGCCGAAAAACGGATTTTCAACGGCTACTTCGTCGGGGGTATATTCGGAAATGAGGTTTTCGATCCCTGTTTTGATTTCCAGGAGACGCTCGGGAAGGGCGGCCTTGCGGTTGGGCTTGATCGCACCGTAGGCCAGGATGAGAGCGTCGCCGTCCTCGCGCGATTCGAGGATGCCGTATCCGGTGGCGACGCTGCTGGGATCGATCCCGAGTATCCTCATGATGGCGGCCTAAATGACGGCCCAACGACCCTGGAGCGAATGGAGGAGCGGGCGGCAGGCCCGGCTCGAATCCCGGAATCAGGAGCCTTCGTACGAGGCCAGGTCCTCGGGCGAGACGTCGAAGTTACTGGCGACGGTCTGGATGTCGTCGTGGTCCTCGAGCTCCTCGACCAGCTTCAGGTTCTGGTGGGCTTGCTTGCCCTCGACCTTGGTATAGTCCTCGGGGATGTATCCGTTGTTCGAGTCGACGACCTCGATTCCGGCGCCCTTGATCGCTTCGAGGACGGCATGGAATTTATCGGCCGTTGTGATGACTTCCCAGACGTCGCCCTCGTCCTTGATGTCCTCGGCTCCGGCGTTGAGAGCGAGGTCCATGAGCTTTTCTTCGTCGACGGCGGCCTTCTCGATGTCGATGGTCCCGCCGCGCTTGAAGCGGAAGGCGACGCAGCCCTGGGTCCCGATCGTGCCGCCGTTCTTGGTGAAGATGTGACGGATTTCGGAGATCGTC
>JAFGEN010000194.1 GCA_016931595.1 Candidatus Aminicenantota bacterium
ACGCCGTACGCGGGGCTGCCGCAGGTCATCCGCGGCGACGGCCACTACCAGGTCATGCAGCGTTTTGGGTTGTACCGCTGGCATATTATGGACCCGGTGCGCTTCGAGCAGGACTTCAAGGTGACCATCCAGGCCCTGGGCTGGCGGTCGGGCGGTCGATATCTGCCGCTCCAGGACGACATCGCCTCGGTGGCGTACTGGTACCAGACCGAACCCCATGCCCCGTTCCCGAAGCTCCCGGACAAGGATGATTTGGAAATCATCTGACCGCGCCGACGGTACGGATTACATCCTGACGCGGACCCGGCATTCCGGCGCGCCGGAAAGAGGGAGGATGTTGCCCGTGATCTTCCGGCCGTCGGCCGTGATTTCCAAAACGCCGTGTTCCCGGCCGTCGGGATTCGAGATTTCGACCCGGTAACGGCAGCCGCGGAAAACGCGCTCGACCTTGAATGACCGCCATCCCGCCGGAACACAAGGATCGATCATGAGCCCGCCGTATGTCGGGCGGACGCCCAGGATCCAATCGTAAGCGATGCGGTACATCCAGGCGGCCGTGCCCGTCTGCCAGGAATGGCTGGCCCGGCCGGGCGATTCGTGCTCGTCGCTGGTGATGTACTGGGAGAAGACATATGGCTCGGCGATGAAGATATTGGAATCGACCCGGTCGGGAAGCAGGGTTCGAAAATAATCCGCCGCCCGACCGCCCCGGCCGAGCAGGCATTCGGCCTGGATGAGCCATGGGACGGGATGACAGAAGACGGCCGCATTTTCCTTTTTTCCCCGAACGCAGCGGGTGATCAAGCCGATCTTCGGGTCGATGTCCTGAAAAGCGGGAGCGCAGATTTTCGGGCCGAAATCGCAGTTCAAATGCTCCCGGGCGCTGTCCAGGGCCCGGACCAGGCGGGCCCGGTCCGGCAGGCCGGCGATGACCGCCCAGCTTTGAGTGTTGAGGAATATTTTCCCGGCCGCGTTTTCGGACGAGCCGATCCGCCGGTCGTTCTCCCCGTAGGCGCGAATGTACCAGTTCCCGTCCCAGCAATGGTCCTCCACGGCCTTTCGGAAGGCGTCCCGGACGGCCCGGATTTCCCCGGCCGTCCCGCCGCGGAATTCGAGGAGCGAGACGATGCGGTCCAGCATCGCCGCATAAAACATTCCGCCCCAGACGCTTTCCCCGCCCTCGGCTCCGCCGATATAGTCCAGGGTGTCGTTCCAATCCCCCCGGCCGAAGACCGGCAGACCGTGTTTTCCGACATTGGTCGAGGCGAAACCGACGACGGCGAGAAGGTGGTCGAGGACCGGACCCGGCGGGCCGTCTAAAAACGGCTCGTCCCGGTCGAGGATCGCGAAGTCCCCGGTTTCCTTTACGTATTCGTCCACGCCCAAGATCAGCCATAAAGGGTCGTCGCAATGCCGGGTGAATTCGCCCTGGCCGTCGAGGGTGAAATGGTGGTAGACGCGGCCGTCCAGTCGCATCTGGCGGGCGAGCAAACCGATGCGCTCGGCCGCCTTTTCCGGGTCGGAAATCACGACGGCGATCGTGTCCTGGGCCGTGTCGCGGAACCCGAAGCCGCGGCCGATGCCCCAATAATAAAAGGAAGCAACCCGGCCGACGTCGAAGGCGACCTTGGCCTGGTAGGGAATCCAATGATTCAGGAAGACATTCATTCCGGGCTCGGGGGTTTCCGCCCGGGTCCGGGCGAACAAGCCGTCCCATCCAAGCCGGATCTTCTCCAGGGCCGCGTCGACTTCGGCTTGGGTGCGGTACCGGGCCATCGCCGCATTCTTGCCGGTTTGCGCCTTCGTTTTAGCGATGACGCCGAGGGAAAAAATCACGTCCTTCGTTTCGCCCGGGGCCAGCTCGATTTCCGTCCGGAGCGCGCCGACGGCATTCCCGTAATCGGTCTCCCGGGAGGAGAGAGCTCCCGTTTCGACGCCCAGGGGATTCGATTCGTCCCGGTACGGCCCGAGAAAGCGTTCGCGGAGCGTTTCGAACCCGGAGACGGGATGATTCACAGTGAAGAACGCCCACCGGTCCCATTCCTTGTTTTCCTGGTGCTGCGTGCCGCGCGTTTCGGTCACCCAGTATGTCTTGGTCGCCCATAAGGCGCTGTTTTTTTCATCAAAACGGACGCGGTTGAAATGCTGGTCGTCGCACTGGTTGATCAAATCGACCAGGGCGTGGCCCAAAGCGAACTCAACGTACCCGGTCAGCGAAAGCCGCCTCGTCCGGTCCGAGCGGTTGGTGACGGCCGCGGCCCAGACCTCGCGGTCGTCCTCGGGCGGAACGAAGAAAACGGCCGAGGAGGCGATGCCCTCGACCTCCGCCTCCGCCCGGGTGTAACCGAAGCCGTGGGCGACGCGGTATTTTTCCGCATCCCGGCCGACGGGCTGCCAGGTCGCGCTCCAGAAGGCGCCGGTTTCCTCGTCCCGGAGATAGATGTATTTGCCCGGCCGGTCCGGGGGGACGTCGTTGATCCGGTAGCGGGTGATGCGGCCGTGAAGGGGGCTTTGAAAATAGCTCATCCCGCCGCCGTTTCCCGAGATCAAGGTGAAATATCGGCCGTTGTGGAGGTAATTGATCCAGGGGCTGGGAGTGCGGACGTCGGTGATGAGATATTCCCGGCCGTCCTCCCGAAAACGCCCGTAGCGGGTCATTTCGAGTCTTCCACGAAACCGGTGTCGGAATGGTCCCTGGTCATCGTTTTCAGGGTTCGAATCATCTTCTTCAGGTCGATCAGGCCGCCGGCCGCAAACCACAGAACGACGATCACCGAAACGACCAGGTAGATCCAGGTGTAGGCTTTCCAGAAAGCGAGCCAGGAGCCGGTTCCGACTTGCCGGGTCAGGTTCAAGGCCGTCCCGACGGCGAAGACCGCGACCCAGGAAAAGGTCCAGACGTAGGTGGCCAGGTAGATGACCCGGTCGAACGGGGTGAATTCTTTTCCCATGCCCAGGATTTTCCAGCCTCGCTCGGGGACCGCCGAAACGACCGAGTATTCTTCTTTCACCAGGTACGCCCCGCGCTTCAGCAGGCGGTCCATGTCGAACGCGTTGTGTTCTCTCCCGGTCATCAGAGAAACGACGATATAGACCAAGCTGGAGAGAAGCATCGCCAGCCCCCAGAACATCTGGCCGTTGATGGGGAAATCGGGCCAAATTTGGCCGACCACGATGCCCCCGACCGAGGTGACCATTCCGGTGATCATCGCCGCCCAAGCCGCGGCCGCGGTCCCGCGCTTCCAGTACAGGCCGCCGATGATGACCGCCCCGCTCCCGCCGGCGAAGATCGCCCCGGTCACGGCGAAGAAGAGGAAGATGTATTCGCTCTGCTGGAAGAGCAGGCTGAAGACGAAAATGAACACGGCCACGCCCAGGATCGAGAGCTTCAGGTAGCGGAGGTGCTCCTTCGATTCGAAGGGCCGCTTGCGGAGCGGCATGACCACGTCCTGGATAAAAATGCTGCCCCAGGAATGGAGATAGGTGTTGTGGCAAGCGATCGAGGCCGAGAGCATGACCGCGGCGAAGGCCCCCATCAGTCCCGCCGGCAGGATCCTGGACAGGACGACGGGTACCGTCAGCTGGCTCCGAAGGGCTTCGCTCTCCAGGCCGTCGAGCACCGGGTGGACGGAGGCGGCCGTGGAGGCGAAATCCGGGTGATGGAGAATGGTGTAAGCGACGACGGGGACGAACACCAGGAACAGCCCCCACTGGGGGATGTTCCGCCAGTTCATCAGAACGTCGCCCATCTTGGCCTCGTGGGCGCTCTTGGCCGAGGCGTTGTAAGCCTGGGTGCCTTGCCAGGAGAGCTTGCCGTAAATGACCCCGACCATCCCGATCAGAAAGTACCAGAAATTGTAGTCTTTGGTGCTTCCCGTCCGAAAGGGATTGACTATGGAAGCGTCGGGAGGAGCGGCGCTGACCGCGGCCAGGATCTGGCTCCAGTCCACCTGGAGCATCAGGACGACGACGATGACAAGAAAGACGACATTGGTGAAGACGCCCTGGAGGAAATCCGTGATCATGACCGCGATCTGCCCTCCGGCGAAGACGAAATACAGCGGGACGGCGATGACCGCGATCATGACCAGGGCGAAGGTGGAGATTTCGATCCCGAAGACGGGAACGGTCGGGGGAAGGCCGCAAAAATAAATGAAGAACCGGGCGCTGACGGCCGGAAAGATGCCGAAGTTGATCAGGCCGGCCAGGAAGGCCAGCCCCCCGGCGAAGATCCGGAACCTCCGGCTGTAACGCAATTCGAAAAACTGAGCCATGGTCAGGCACCGGGTCCGGCGGAAGCGGTAGAGGACCCAGCCCGAGACGCTGATCGCGACCAGGACCACGGTCATCATCATCTCCCACCAACGGAGGTTGAAACCGGCGATGAAATTCATCTCCAGCATCCCGACAATGGTGATCGCCCCAAGAGCCGCGGTTCCCTGGGACAGGCTGATCAGGTAGCGGCCGCCTGTCCGGCCGGCGGCCAGGAAGTCGGAGACGCTCCGCATCAGGCTTTTGGAGGTCATGACCACGGCGACGATAAAAATGAAAACCGCGGCCACGATCAGCCAGTCCAGCAGGGCGAGGTTCATGGCCCGGATTGTATGCGGGACCCCGGGCCGGGGTCAAGGGAAACAGGGCGCTTCTTTTCCCTCCCGGCGCGATTTTTGATATAATATCATTCAAATCCCCACTTGGGAGGAAACAATGAAAAAAACGGGCTTTGTTTTTCTAATCGGCGCCGTCCTTCTCCTTTCCGCCGGATCAGCCGCCGCCCAGACCCTTCGGGCCGGCGAGATCGCCATCTGGAGCGGGGGAGGCGTCCGGACCATCGTGAAAATCGTCGGCATCTCGTCCTCCCGGCCGGTCATTAAAACGGCCGAGGACGAGCAGATTCCGCTCCGGGATATCTGGATGATCAATTTCGTCGACGAGGGGTGGAATTTTCCAGGGGAGCGGACCCGGATCCAGTCGAACGACCTCCATGTTTTCCTCAAGAACAATCAGGTCTTGACTCCCGGGCGGATCATCAGTTTCAGTTCCACACAGAGGGTCTTCGAATTTGAAAACGGGGAGTCGATCCCGATCGGAGACATCCGGAGGATGTATTTCGCCCGGACGCTTCCCGGCGACTTGGCCGCCCAGGTCGGCAAGCCCGAACCGGCCCCGGGACCCGGTAACCCTCAAACTCTTCGGGCCGGGGAGATCGCAATCTGGAGCGGCGGCGGCATCCGGGTCATCGACAATATCATCGGCATCTCATCCACCCGTCCCGTCATCAAGACGACTTATAACGGCGAAATTCCGCTCCGGGACACCTGGATGATCAATTTTGTAAACGACGGCTGGAATTTCCCCGGGGAGAGGAACCGGATCCAATCCGACGACCTCCACGTTTTTCTCAAGAACAACCAGGTCTTGACCCCCGGCCGAATCATCAGTTTCAGCTCGAGCCAGAGGGTCTTCGAGTTCGAAAGCGGGGAGTCGATCCCGTTCGGGGACGTCCGGAGGATCTATTTTACCAAGAGCCTTCCCGGCGACCTGGCCGCCCAGCTCGGCCAGGCCGATCCGGCTCCGACCCCCGAGCCGGACGAACGCTTCATCGGCGATTACGAGCGGCTCCGGCCCGCCCCCCCCATCCGGCTCCTTCTCCGGGCGGATGGAACCTCCCGGATGGAAGTCCCGCGTTTTCCGAACGGCCCGGCGGCCTCCCGAAACCTCGTCCGGATCTTGAACGGGGAATGGGAAGCGACGGGTTCGGACCGGGTGACGGTCCGATTCGAACGGACCGGTGGAAACCGCTGGGCCTTCGTTTATGTGTTTATCCTGGACGAAGGGGATCTTGTGGCTACGGGCGAGGCGAGACGGATGTACGGAGACCTGCGCCTCAACCGACGCTGAACCTGAAGACACACGGGCCGTTTCGTTGACAAACAGGTCTGCTTGCGGATAGCATAAGGGAAAATTCATGGAGAGGAGGACCGTGATGAGAAAACGAAACATCGGCATCCTGGCCGCAGTTGGGCTTTCTCTCATTTTCGCCGCGTCCGCCGAAGCCCAGGAAACCTGGATCATCGATATTCTCGGCAATCCGGCCCGGTATTGGAACACGACCGTGACGATCGTCGGCCAGGTTCAAGCGGTCGTCCCCAATCCCGCAGGAACGACCCGCGGGACGTACACCATCCTGGACGAAAGCTGCCCGAACGCTTTGACCGTCCGGACCAACGACCTCCCGCCGATCAGCCGCAATTTCAGGGTGACCGGAGTCATCATTCAGGACCCCGCCCAGGCCAACGTCCCGGTCATGAAAGAGCTGTCCCGGACGAGCCCGGGAATGTCCAAGACGACCCTTTATCTCCTGATCGGCGCCGGCGCTGCTTTCCTGTTCCTTCTGATCATCTTCATCACCCTCCTGACCAAGCCGAAAAAACAGGCCCCGGCCGAAGCGACGATCCGGCCGGCTCCCCGGCCGGCTCCCCGGCCCGCCCCCGCGGTCGACCCCTCTAAGACAACCCGAATCGCCGCGCCCCCGGCCTCCCCGGCGCCGGCCGCCGGCGGCAAGACCCAGGTCTATATCAGCCTCGGGGCCGATCTCGTCGTCGACAAGGGGCCCGACAAGGGGAAAGAGTTCCCTCTCCATCAGCAGGCCACAACCATCGGCCGCCCCGGGACGAGGAGAAACGACATCGAGCTCAACGACGAGACTGTCTCCAAGGAACAGGCTTCGATCTACTACGACAGCGCCAAGAAGGAATTCTCCATCGCCAACGAAAGCGCGACGAATCCGACCCGGGTCAACGGGGCGGCAATCTCCGGGCCGACGATCATCGAGAACGGCGCCCTGATCGAAGTCGGGCGGACAGTCCTCCAGTTCAAGAAGAGCTGACGGGCGGAAGCGAGGCTTGGTGGTTCCGCGGATCGAGGCGTTCGGCCAGAGCGACGCCGGTTGCGTCCGGGAAGTCAATGAAGACAACTTCGTCTGTCTCGACCTTTCCGCCGGCCCTTCAGGCGGAGGTCCCGGGTCGTTTCTCCTGGCCGTCGCCGACGGGATCGGCGGGCATGCCGCCGGCTCGGTCGCAAGCGGGATGGCCGTCCAGATTCTTCGGGAGGGATTCCGTGAGGTCAACGGGATGGACCCCCGAACCCGGCTGGATGAAGTCTTCCACCGGGTCAACCGGCTGATCTTCGAACGGGCATCCCATGACCCCGCCTGCGCCGGGATGGGGACGACCCTGACAGCCGCGGTCGGGAAGGGAGGGAAAGCGGCCTTGGCCAATGTCGGCGACAGCCGGGCCTATCTTTTCCGGGACGGAGACCTGCGGCAGTTGACCGAGGATCATTCCTGGGCCTGGGAACAGCGGCGGCGCAAGCTTCTCAGCGAGCAGGACATCCGGCGGTCGCCGTTCCGTTCCATGATCACCCGTTCGCTGGGATACGTCGAGGACGTCCAGGTGGATGTCTTCGACCTTCTTCTCGAGGCCGGGGACCTTCTCCTTTTCTGCACGGACGGCCTCCACGGGTTTGTTCCCGAGAAGCGCATCGCCAAAATCCTTCACAAGCAGGCCGTCCCGAAAGCCGCCTGCGCCGCGTTGATCGAAGCGGCTAAAAAGGAGGGCGGGGACGATAACATCACCGTCGTCCTGGCCCGGTTCGCGGAGGCCAAAGAGGGGGCGACGGTCCGGCTCTCGGACACCGTCCGGATTCCTCCCTTCCCGGAAACAAAATGAGCCGCTTCCTTCATTCCGCCGTGATGATCCTGTCGGCGGTCGTGGTCGCGGTTTTTCCGCCTCCGCTTTCGGGGGCTCAGCCTCCGCCGCACATCTCGATCCAACGGGTCGACGTCAGCGGACTTCCCGAAATCCATGTCTATCTCTCGGTCACCGATGAGCGGGGCAAATCGGTGATCGGCCTGACCGACCGGGAAATCACCGTAGCCTGCGATGGTCTCGCTCAGCCCGTCACGTCGTTCCATTCGGTTCTCCAGGGAGGGGAGGCGATGGCCGTGGTCCTGCTCTTCGACCGGAGCGGGAGCATTAAAACCGGCCTCGACGAAACGCGGGAAGCGGCGGCCGGATTCATCCGCCGCCTGACCGACAACGACGAAGTCGGCATCGTCACCTTTGACGACCGGATCCGCGTCGACTTCCCCCTGGCCAGGGACCGGGCCGCGGCCGAAGCGGCGGTCCGGAAGATCACGCCGGGCAACAATACGGTTCTTTTCGATGCGGTCGGGGCGGGCCTAGCCGAAATCGGGAACGCGAAATCCAAGCGGTCGGCCCTGATCGTCCTCAGCGACGGACAAGACACCCGAAGCCGGGCAACTTCGGCCGAGGCCGTCGCTTGGGCCAAGGCCGCGGGAGTGGCCGTCTTCACCGTTGGCTTCGGGAGCGCCGTGGAAGCCGACGTTTTACGGACGCTGGCGGAAGAAACCGGCGGCCGGTTCTTTTCCGCGGCCCGGCCGGAAGACCTCCTCGCTCTCTATCAAACCATCGGCGAACAGCTTGAAAACCAATACCACCTGGTTTTTCGTCCGGCTTTTGGACAGGATGAAGCCTGGCACCGGATGGAGATCCGGGTCGCTCCGCCGGGCGGCGGGGGGGGAGCGGCAGCCGAACGCGAATTCATCGCGACCACGGGACCCGGAGTCAGCCGGGCCGTGCTCGGCGGCCTCGAGCGCCGGGTGAGCAAACGCCGCTTCATTTTGGGAGCGGCTGTCGGGGCGGCCTTCGGCCTTCTCTTTGGATTCCTGCTCGGATTGATCGTCAAGCTCATCCGCCCCGACCTCCGCCTCCGGGTCGCCGCCTTCGCCGGCTTGATGGTTCTGGGGGCCGTGCTGGGAGCGCTGGTTGGCGTGCTGATCCTTGTTTCCGACTGAAAAACCATGAGCGAACAACGCATCGGCAAATATGTCATCCAGGGCGAACTCGGCCGCGGGGCTATGGGCGTCGTTTACAAAGCCGTCGATCCGGTCATCGGCCGGACGGTGGCCGTTAAAACGGTCCGTTTCGACATTCTCTCCGACCCGGGCAGCCGCGAAGAGGCCCAGCG
>JAFGEN010000195.1 GCA_016931595.1 Candidatus Aminicenantota bacterium
GCGGTTGATCCGGGCGATCTCGCTCGTCTGCCGGAAACGGCTGAACAGACCCTCGAGCCGGTCGATCTCCCGGAAAGCCGCCCGGGCCGCGTCCGCGGCGTAGGCGGCGTCCTCCCCGGCGATGAAGATTTCGAAATGGGTCCCCATCGCTTCGTGGGAAAAGCGGGGGACTGAGGGGAGCGGATCGCTCATGTCCGCGGCGGTTCCGGCCGGCCGAGGATGGCCGCATCGAAAAACACGATCGCGGTCAGGACCAAGCCCAGGGCCGAATACCGGTGGATCATGATCAAGGCCGCTTGGGTGTTGAAGGAGATGACTGGAAGCATGGAGAAGAGGGCGGTGACCACCTGGACGAACCCGAGAACGGCGAATGTCCAGAAGAGCGTCTTGACGACCAGGGCCTTCGGGATGTTTTTAAAGACCGGGCAGGCGAACGCCTCGAACGGCGCGGTCTCGGCCGCGGTGAAACCATAGGCCCGGGCCCGGAACAGCATGATGAAGGCGAGGCCGAGGGCGAACACGCCTCCGCCCATGACATGGGCCAGGAGCGGCAGTCCAAACATGCCCCGGTGGATGAACACGGCGTAAAACAACCCGCTTGCGGCTAGGTAGAGGAAGGCGGCGGCGAAAGCGAAGAAGACCCATTTGAGCCAACCGGGATAACGCTCCTTGGCCCATTCATCCCAGAGAGAGACGGACCGATTGAAGAAGGAGGCGGAGAAGAAGCCCTTGATCCGGCTTCCGATCCACTTGAGATAGGCTCCGGCCCGGAATTTGGGAGAGGAAGCCTGGAATCGCTGCTTTGACCGGAAAAAGACGGCTCCGGCCAAGCTCAAGACGGCGATGACGATGAAGGCGGTCATGGCGGCTATTTCCTTTTCTCGGCCAGGCCGCTCAACCGTCCGACCGCCTGGACCAGGGCCGCGAGCAGGACCGCCCCGATCAGGAAGGCGGCGATCCCGAGGACGATTTTAAAGTAGGGCCGCCCGAGGTAGGAGAGGCCGAACAGCCGGTGGTATGGATTGCTCAAGCCCATGTGCGAGACGCCGGCCGCCGAAGATGTGCTTGCCGTTCGAAGCGGCCCCCGGCCTTCGACCCGGGTGAAGAAAAAGTCCGACGTTGCGGAATGGCAGTCGGTGCAGCCGTTCCAACCGAGCGATTGACGGGCCGGACGGACCTGGTGGGCCATCGGCCAGGCGACCGGCTCGGCTGCTTGGTGCTCCACCGCCTCGAGAACGCCCTTCCCGTCGAGGCGGAAAAGCTTACCGCCGGAAATATAAACAGGATCGTTCGTCCCGCTGCCGGCCAACGCCTCGAGAACCGAGGCGACCTGGCCTTCGGTCAGGCGGTATTCCGTGCCGGTCAAGGAAGCGATCGCGTCCCGGTCCTCGTCGGGGATTAAAGGCAACCGCGTTCCGTCCTTGATCCAGAACCAATCGGGGTCGCCGGCGGCCCGGTCTGTCATCTCCGATTTTACCAGGGAGCCTTCGACGAGGGCGTACATTGTGTTTTTATAAGCGAGGGAGGGCGTCCCGGCAGCTCCCTCCATCGCGGCAAGGGCCTCTAAAACCCTTTGGACGGCGCCTTCGGGCTCGGCCGCCGTCTCGGCGTCGGCCGGGTCGAAATCCGGCCAGAAGGGAACGATCCGCCCGTCTTTCACGGCGGCGAAAAACCACCCGGCCGGAATCGACTCGCCGGCCGCGGGATGGGCCGTCAGCCCGCCGTCGAGGTTCTGCTCGTAAGATGCGCCGTCGATGACGAGGACGGGCTCGCCGGGGACGTCGGAGATTCCCCGAAGCGCGATCAGGACTCGGATAACGGTTCTTTCGGGAACGAGGATTTCCCCGGCCGCGGCCAGGATGGTTTCCGGGTGAAGCGGCTTGACCGCCTCTCCCTCGAGCGCGCCCCAGTAGGCCGGCCACATCATCCGGTGCGGCGTGAGTTTTCCGTTGGTGTCTTTTCGGTAGACCGGCTCGACGATGACCGGCAGGTCGGTCGACCAGTCGGCCTTTCCGAAGATCCCGAGCCGATTGGCCCGGGCCGTCCGGACGCGGGCCGGCTCATCGGCCGGGAGAGGGCCGGAATGGCAGACGGTGCAGGCGAGGCGTTCGAAATGCACCTCGGGAAAGCCCTTGTGATAAGGATACGGCGCGCCCATCCGTCCGGCGTTTCCGAGGCCTTTCTTGTTTTCCTGGCCGAGATGGCAGGCCCGGCAGGTGAAGTCGGAAGAGACCAGTCCCGGGTTGTCCGCGGCCTCGCCCTCGTAGCCCCGGATGATGTCGTGGCCGACGTCGTTTCTGTGGCAGGAGGAGCAGGACAATCCGGCCGCGGTATGGACGTCGTCGTCGAAATCGAATTTTCGGGAGCCGGCCGGGGCGTTGGAATGGCAGGCCAGGCAGCTGATATTCGAGGGCGGATAAGCGAGGTCGAAGAATGCCTGGAACTTGGAATCGAAGATGGACGGGTCGTATTTGACCGTCGGGACGACGGCCCATTCGGTGTCGTCGGGATTCGGCCCGTCGGCCGGGTCCCAGGTTCCTTTCAATCTCGAGGCCATTCCGCCGACTTCGCCCAATCCGGCCGCGGCCGTGGCCGCCCAGCGGAAGTTTTCCCGAAGCATCTGCCGGGCCCACTCGCTGTGGTCCTGGAGCTTGGCCGCGTTGTGGCAGGCCAGGCAATTGATTTCGGCCTTGCCCGAAACCCTCCAGCGCGAATCCGGGGCTTCATCCTCTTCCTTCGGTTCGGCCGGGCCTCCTCCGGGCAGGTGACGGCCGAAAAGCGCCGTGAAATCCCAAGCCGAAAGGCCGAGGTCGGCCGGGGCAAACATCCCGGGCCACCCCCGGGAAGAAACCGGGATCTGCGTTCCTGTCCGCTCGTCAAGCCAAACCCACGGCTCGCCGGGACGCCCGGAGGGGGATTGGGATGAGAACGAATTGAAATGACGTCCGGCGGCGATCGTTTCGTAAATGTGGCAGGGAGCGCAGGTGTACCGGGTCGAAAACGGCGGGGCGTTCTTTTCGGTCGGGATGATTTTCTGGTTGTCTTCATCCATCAGGGGGATGCGGTGGACGGCCGGGCTTCGGCTCCCGGCCCATTTTCCGTCCGAGTCTGATCCCGATGAAACCAGGGTCGCCGCTGATATCGCGGCGGCGACGGCGGCGGCAATGAACAGGCGGCGGCTTTTCATCGGCTCAGGCTTTGAAGTCGGACGGACGGAACCGGATGATCGATTTGGTCCGGACGGCGTCGTTGACTTTGTGAACGGCGACGGCGCTTTCATAGGCCAACTCGGCCGGGCAGGAGAGGGGCGTGCCGCGGCGGACGGCCTCGAAGAAATTTTCCAGGTGGGGCTGGTGGGCCGGCTTGGCCAGTTCGACCGGCAGCGGCCAGCGCCCGGCTTCGGCCGTGACCCGGACATCGACGAAGATGTCTTTCGTGTCGAGTTTTTGAATCGCCGGGGCTTCTGTAAGGAGGAGGCCTTCCCGGATCAGCGATTCCCATTCGGGGGCGTGGGCTTCCCGAAGGGCCCAATTGCCCCGGTCTGGGACTTCGGAGATCTGGACGGCCCCATCGTCGCCCATGAAGGCCTCGTAGAAACCCCCGAACTTGGTCGTCGTCTGGACCTGGTACATCGCCCGGGCCGTTCCCTGGGGAGTGGAGAATTCAAAGAGGGCCATGACGTTGTCGTACCATTCCCGGCCCTTGTAATAATCCACTCCCCCGGAAGCCATGACCGAAAGGGGATTGGAGCCAAAAACCCAGGGAAAGAGGTCGATCTGGTGGGAGCCCAGGTCGACGATCGGTCCGCCGCCGTATTTCTTGTACCAGCGCCAGTTGCGGAATTCGGTCATGTTGTTGTAGCCGTATTCCTGAAGCTTGGCCAGGGAGATGGGGTACGTTTTCGGCCAGCCGAGCATGTCGGCCTTGGACCGGTTCCATTGGGCGTAGGCCAGGTTGACCCGGCCGAGAATTTTACGGTCCCGGATCAGCTTGTCGATGGCATGGAGATAGCGCGGGTTGGACCGCCGCTGGTGGCCGATCTGAAGAAGCCGGCCGGTCCGGCGGGCGGCCGCGACCATCGTCCGGGCCTTTTCCAGGGAGTTGGACATCTCCTTTTCACAGTAAACGTGAAGCCCGGCTTCGAGGCAGGCGTTGGCGTGTTCGGCGTGGACCCAATCGGGCGTGGCGACGATCGCCGCGGCCAGCCCCTTTTCCTTGGCCAGGAGCTCCCGGTAGTCCTCGTAGACGACCGGGTCCTGGCCGTACTTGCGGAGATATCCCTGGGCGTATCGCTGACTGTAGGACCAGATGTCGCAGACGGCGGCGATGCGGATGCCGGGAATCCGAAGGCAGGATTCCATCAGGAC
>JAFGEN010000196.1 GCA_016931595.1 Candidatus Aminicenantota bacterium
CAACGAAGAGCTGCAGTCCACAAACGAAGAATTGGAGACGTCAAAGGAAGAGCTTCAGTCCGTCAACGAGGAGTTGGCGACCGTCAACGCCGAACTGCAGGCCAAGGTCGCCGATTTATCCCGGGCCAACAACGACATGAACAATTTGCTGTCCGGCACGGGAATCGGCACCATTTTCGTCGACCTCCAATTGCGCATTTTGCGATTCACTCCCGGAGCGGCCCGGATCATCAACCTCATCCCGGCCGACGCGGGGCGGCCCCTGGGCCACATCGTCTCCAACCTGGCGGATTACGACGGCCTCATTGCGGATACGCGAGAGGCCCTCGACACTCTGATACCCAAAGAGCTGGAGGTCCGGTCGCGCTCGGGCGAATGGTACGCCATGCGCATCATGCCGTACCGGACCCTCGACAACGTCATCGAAGGCGCCGTGATCACATTTGTCGACATCACCAAGATGAAGACCGCGGCGGACGCGTTGCGGGAAGCCGAAACCCTGCGACGGCTTGCGGTCGTGGTGAGCGACGCTCATGACGCCATCACCATGCAGGATCTTGAGGGCCGCATTCTGGCCTGGAACCCGGCCGCCGTGCGGATGTACGGCTGGTCGGAAAGCGAAGCCCTGGCCATGAACGCCCGCGACCGGATCCCGGAGGATGAACGCGAAAGCGAGACGGCCGTCGTCCGGAGGCTGAGCCGGGCCGGAAGTCTGCAGCCGTACCGTGCGCGCCGGATCGGAAAAGACGGCCGGGTCATAAGCGTCTGGCTGACTGCGACCGCATTGGTCGATCAAGCCGGCCGCGTTTATGCCATCGCGACCACGGAACGGGCCCAGGACCCGCCCGGCGGAGGCCTTGCCCCGGGACCATCGAGAGGAGACCGAGACCATGTCAAAGAAAAAACATGATCCAGCCCCCCGCAATCCACTCGATCAGATCCACCCGGGCGCCCGGGAATTGCGCCGGAAGGCGGAAACGCAGGCGAGCGAAGGACGCCGCCTGGAATCCCGGTCTTCCGGGGAGATGCGGGAACCGCTTCATGAGCTTCGGGTCCACCAGATCGAGCTCGAGATGCAGAACGAGGAATTGCGCCGGACGCAAGCGGAACTGGAAGCCATGCGGGAGAAGTATTTCGACCTGTACGACCTGGCCCCCGTAGGATACCTCGTTCTCAACGAACAAAACCTGGTTCTGGAGGCCAACCTGACGGCCGCAACCCTCCTGGGAGAGAATAAAGGATCGCTGGTCAACAAACCGATCACCCGCTTCCTCTTTCCCGAGGACCAGGATGTTTATTTCCGGCACCACAAGCATCTTTATGAAACGAATGCGCCCCAGGATTGCGAGTTGAGGATGATCCGCAAAGACGGGTCCGTATTCTGGGCGCAAATCGAGGCCACTGCGGCCCAGGCCGCCGACGGCAAGCCGACATGCCGTGCCGTGATAAACGACATTTCCGACCGCAAACAGGCGGAAGAAGAACTGCACGAGGCCGAGCTGAGATACCGGACACTCGCGGACTCCGGCCGGGCTTTGATCTGGACTTCCGGCCCGGACAAGAAGTGCGATTATTTCAACCTGCCCTGGCTGATGTTCACCGGAAAAACGTTCGAGCAGGAACTGGGGGACGGTTGGACCGAAGGCGTCCATCCGGACGACCTGGAACGCTGCGTGGAAATTTACAGTGTCGCGTTCGACCGGCGCGAGCCGTTCAGCATGGAATACCGCTTGCGCCATCGCGACGGCTCTTTCCATTGGCTCCAGGACGACGGCTCTCCGCGCTACGACCGAAAAGGCCTCTTCCTGGGCTATATCGGCCATTGCCTGGACGTCACCGCTCATAAACAGGCGGAAGCCGCCCTCCAATCGTCCGAAGCCCGGCACCGGCTCCTCGTGGAAAACGCCCAGGAAGCCATCGTTGTCGCCCAGGACGGAATTCTCAAATTTGTGAATCCAATGGCCCTCCGCCTCTCCGGATATTCGGAGGCGGCACTCCTCTCCCTGCCCTTCCTCGAACTCATCCATCCGGACGACCGGAACATGGTCGCCGAACGCCACCGGACGCGGCTCTCCGGAGAGACCGATCAGCCCCGGTACGCCTTCCGTTTGCTGACGCATGGCGGAGACGTCAGGTGGGTCGAAATCAGCGCCGTTCAAATCGACTGGAACGGCCGCCCGGCCACGTTGAATTTCCTCACCGACATCACCGACCGCCGGAAAGCGGAAGACACCATCCAGGCCGATTTAAGGGAAAAGGAAGTCTTGCTCCGGGAAATTCATCACCGGGTCAAGAACAACATGCAGGTCATTTCCAGCCTCTTGAATCTTCAAGCCGAAGCCGTCGCCGATGGAAGCGCCCGCTTGATTCTCAAGGAAGGCCAATTGCGCATCCGGGCGATGGCCCTTGTTCACGAAAAGCTCTACCGGTCGCGGGACCTATCCCGGATCGACTTCGCCGAATATCTTCAAAGCCTGACGAATCACCTCTTTCATTTCTTTGCGGTCGGATCCGGCCGGGTCCGCTTCAAGGCAGAGATGGAGCCGATCGACCTGGACATCAACACGGCCGTTCCCTGCGGCTTGATCTTCCACGAGCTGGCCTCGAACGCTTTGAAGCACGCCTTCCCAAACGGGCGGGAAGGGATTATCGAAGTCGGCCTGGGGAGGAAGAAGGATGGAACCATCCGGCTCCGGGTCGCGGATAACGGGGTTGGATTTCCCGCGGACTTGGACTTCACTCTTACGAAAAGCTTCGGCCTTCAGATCGCCAACCTGCTTGCCGGGCAAATCGATGGAACGATCGCCCTCGACCGGTCGAAGGGGACGTCGTTCACCCTGTCCTTTCGCGAAATGGAGAAAAAAAGAGACCTCGAACCCGGGCGCGGACTCCCATGAGGAAGGGGCTTCATTCGTTGACAAACCCCCGTTTTTCCTTTATTTTGTCCCTGCCATGACCCTCACCCTCAACCAGGCGTTGTTTCTCATTCTCACGATCGCCTTCGTCGCGGCCGTCGTGGTTCTCATCCGCCTGTTTTCCCAGCTGCGGAAAACAGCGGAGGAGGGGGAGAAAACCCTGGCCGAGTTCGCCGATTTGGCCCGGCACCTGAAGGAGCTCGACCTCGTGGTCAAGGACCAGGTGGAAGCGCTGGCCGAGACGATCGCCGCCTCCAAAAAGACCGCCGTCAACGTCGCCGAGGCTTCCTCGCTGATCACCTGGAAGGTCTTTCGTCCTTCATCCCGATATCTTCCCCTGCTCATCCCGGCCGCCCGGTTTCTCTGGCGGCTGGTCGTCAAAAGAAAAAAGGAGAGAGCCCATGTCAAATGAAGGAAAAAGCTGCGTCGTTGAAACCGCCGTATCCTTTCTGATCGGAGCCGCGGCGGGTTTCATCGCCGGAATCCTGCTGGCCCCGGCCGCGGGCAAGGAAACGCGGAAAAAAATCGGCGATGAAATCAACAAGGGAACGGAAAAAGCAAAGGAAGGCGTGGAAAAGCTGGCCCATGAAGCCGAGAAAGGCTTCCGCACCGTCCGCGAAAAAACCCACGAAGGCATCGAGGCCGTCAAAGACTTCGTCGAAAAGAAGAAAGGCGTCCCGGCCAAAGAGTAGTCGGCCGCCCGTCCCTCGACCGTCATCCAACCCGTAAAGGATCGTTCCATGTCCGCAACGCGCATTTCGTCCGTGAACGCCCGTGAAATCCTTGATTCCCGGGGAAACCCGACCGTGGCCGCCCGGGTCGTTTTGGAGGGAGGGGCCGTCGGCACGGCCTTCGTCCCCTCGGGCGCGTCCACCGGAACCCACGAGGCCCTCGAACTCCGCGACAACGACCCCGCCCGCTACCTGGGCAAGGGAGTCCTCAAAGCCGTGGCCCACGTCAATGAGACAATCGCCCCGGCCGTCATCGGCTTGGACGTACTCGACCGGGCCGCCCTGGAAAAGCGCCTCCTCGAATTGGACGGCACTCCGACCAAGTCGCGGCTGGGAGCCAACGCCATCCTGTCCGTTTCCATGGCCGCGGCCGAAGCCTCCGCGGCCGCCCAAGGGATTCCCCTGTACCGGGCGCTCCGGGCCGCGGACCGTTACACGATCCCCGTGCCGATGATCAACATCCTGAACGGCGGAGCCCATGCCGACAACTCCGTCGACCTGCAGGAGTTCATGATCGTCCCGGCCGGGAGGCCGACGTTCGCCGAGGCCATCCGGGCGGCCGCCGAGGTCTTCCAGCACCTTAAGAAAATCCTGAAGAAAAAGGGCTACGGCATCGCGGTCGGTGACGAGGGCGGCGTTGCCCCGAATCTCGGGTCCAACGAGGAAGCACTGGACTGCATCGTCGAAAGTATTGAAAAAGCCGGCTATAAGCCGGGGAAAGACATCTGGTTGGCCCTCGATCCGGCCGCCTCGGAATTCTACGAAAACGGCAAATATATTTTTAAAAAATCGGATGGTCAGATCCGGACCTCGGCCGAGATGATCGGCTTCTACGAGGACTGGCTGCGCAAGTATCCGATCATCTCGATCGAGGACGGCCTGTCCGAGGACGACTGGGACGGATGGGCCCTGATGACCCGGACCCTGGGAACGAAGATCCAGATCGTCGGCGACGATATTTTCGTCACGAATATAACCCGGCTACGGGACGGTGTGGCCCGGGGAGCGGCCAATTCGATTCTCATCAAGCTCAACCAGATCGGAAGCTTAAGCGAGACGATCGAGGCCGTCGATTATGCCCACGCCAGCGGTTTCACCACCGTCATCTCCCATCGCTCGGGCGAAACCGAGAACACCTTCATCGCCGACCTGGCCGTGGCCCTCGAGGCCGGGCAGATCAAAACCGGCTCGGTTTGCCGGAGCGAGCGGGTGGCCAAGTACAACAGGCTGATGGAGATCGAAGACGAGCTGGGGCCGGCCGCCGTTTACGCCGGCGCCGCCGCATTCCGCAAGTACATTAAATAATCGGCGATTCGAACGGGGCGTCCGGCTTGCCGGAATTTCTCTTCTCGTGCTCGAGGAGCCATTTTTTCCGCCACAGACCGCCCCCGTATCCGGTCAGTGATCCATCCGCCCCGACGATCCGGTGGCAGGGAACGATGATCGAGACTGGATTGGCCCCGTTGGCCGCGCCCACGGCCCGGACGGCGGACGGCCGTCCGATCTTGCGGGCGATTTCGACGTAGGACGCCGTCCGGCCGAAGGAAACCGTCCGCAACGCTTCCCAGACTTCAGCCTGAAAGACCGTCCCCTCCAAGGCCAGAGGAATTTCAAAGGTCGTCCGGGCCCCGGCGAAATACTCCGCCAACTGGGCCGCCCAACCCTCGAGAACCGGGATCTTCGCCTCCTGGAAGCCCGGCGGCTTCTCCCGAAAATTCAGGTCCGTCAAGAATCCGTTTTTTCCCCGCAGCTCGATCGTCCCCAACGGCGAATCAAGATAGAGAACGCGACCATCGTTCATGATCTTTTCTTCATTCCAAGACTAACAGAGCGCCCGACATCATTCAATCCTCTTCGAAAAAATCGGAAAAACGCGCGGAATATTCGGACCGTCCGGTTGACTCGCAGCCGAAATAAATCATTCTTTCGACACCAACGAATAATGACATACCGGAATCAACCCAAAGACGACCATGCTTAATCGACAAGACCGGATCGGGAGTCGGGAGATTGAGAAAATTTCGGCTATAGCGAACATCCTAATGATCTTCCAACAACCGAAAGCTCCCCCTTGCGTACAGGTGACGCGGAGTGCCCTGACTCCCAAGAGTCGCGTAGGACTTGCCTCGGCTCACAGGACGAGCAAGGCATCGCCCACCCGGGGCGTCAGGGGTTCCCCAGACTCCCTTGAGAGGGAACCCTCTTTTGGGTTCCCTCTCAACAGTCGCTTCGCTCCCTGCTCACCCTCCAAGGTGACCTTACGCCATGACTTATCCTATACTTCGGGGGGGATTGGTGACGCGAGGATGGGCACTCCGCGGCAGGACCCATAGCGGGGGAACGAAAATACCAGGGGGAAAAGGCCGAAATTTGACAATCCTTCCCCCGGAGGTTAAGATGAGACGTGGTTTTGCGCACGATTTTTCCGACACTAACTCTTTTATTTGCATTCCTTTGCCCCTCAGCGGGCTTCTCCGTTGACGACAAGAAGATTGCGACCGAAATCGACCGGGAAGTCGAAAAAATCCGGATGGAAATGGTCAAAATCCGGCGGCTGATCCATATGGACCCCCAACTTCCGGGCCGTGAGCAGGAAACGGCTAAAATCGTCGCCTCCCGGTTGAGCGCCCTCGGCCTGGAGGTGAAAACCAATATTGCCGGGAGCGGCGTGACCGGCCTTCTTCGAGGCGCCCAGCCCGGTCCTGTGATCGGCCTTCGTGCTGAAATGGATGCCATGCCGATCCAGGAGATGGCCGACGTGCCTTTTAAATCGGTCAACGGCGGGGTGATGCACGCCCACGGCCATGACCTTCACGTTGCCATCGCCTTGGGAACGGCCTACGTTCTGAACGGCCTCCGGAACCAAATGAAGGGCGCAGTCATCTTCATCTTCCAGCCGGGAACCGACCCGGCCGATCCAGCCAGGGAAAGCGGCGCATCCCGGATGATCAAAGAGGGGGTTCTCGACTCTCCTCCGGTCAATATCATCCTGGGTTTTCATGTCTGGCCGGAAGCGCTCGGGCAGGTCTATTCAGCCTCCGGCCCGATCCTGGCCGCCTCCGATTCGTTTGAAATCGACATTAAGGGAAGGCCGGCCCAGGCCTCCCAGCCTCAGGAGGGAGTTGATGCGATCGTCCTGGCCGCCCAGGTCATCAACGCCCTCCAGACGATCGTCAGCCGGTCCGTCGAACCGACCGATCCGGCCTCGCTGACGATCGGCCGGATTGCGGGCGGAACGAAGGCGGACCTCGTCTCGGACCGGGTTTGGATGGACGGCATCCTTCGGACGATGAACGACGCGACCCGCCGAAAGGTTCAGCGGTTGATGGAGGCCGCGGTGAAGGGGACGACCCAGGCCTTCGGCGGCGATTATTCCCTGACCTTCAGGCAGTCCGTCCCGGCCGTATCCAACCACCCCGAGCTTTTCGCCTCTCTCTTGCCGGCGCTCAACGCCGCCTCCGGAGACCGGACGGTGCAGACGCTCGGTCCGCAGATGATGTCCGACGATTTCTCTTTCTACGGGCGAAAGATCCCGGGCCTTTTCTTCTTCCTCGGAACGAAGAACTCCCGGACTGCCCCGGCCCCCCTGGACAGTCCGTATTTCAACCCGGACGAACGCAGCATCCCCATCGGCATCAAGATCCTCAGCCACGTCATCCTCGACTGCCTGGAACAGCAAAGCCGTCTTACCGACAGCGCCGGGATCAAACTGGATAAGTAGGGGGCCGATGGCCTATCCGCTCCTCTTCCCGACGATCGCTTTTATCGCCGGCCTCGCCGCCGCGGCCGAATTATCCCCCTCCCCGGCCGCAGTCCTCGGACCCGCCGTCTTCGCCCTGGCCGCAGCCTGGTTTTGCTACAGCCGCCGCTGGACACGCATTGCGTTCCTCTGCCTCCTGGCCGCTTCGGCCGCCGCCGGGGCCGGGGCCCTGGCGTCCTTCGACCGGGCCTATGAGCAAAACCCCCTCCGCCATCTCCCCCGGGGCGAATACTTCGACTGGACCGGGACCGCTTTCCGCTCGCCCGAACCCGGCCTGGACAATGACTTCATCTACATTCAGGCGGAATCCGTCGAAGCCCGGGGCGAAATCCATGCGGTCTCGGGCCGGCTCCGCATTTCGGTCGGCCGCTCTGACCAAGGCGCCCATCTCCCCGAGATCGTCGCCGGAGACCGCCTTCGGATTTCCGCTCAAATCGTCCCGCCGGCCGAATACCGGAATTTCCGCAAATCCTTCACCCCGGCCTACCTGAAATCGAGGAAGATCCACGCCCTGGCCTCGGCCAAAAGCCCTCTTCTCGTCCAGCGCCTCGGACCCGGGCGGATATTCCCTCCGCTCCGCTGGATTTCCCGGCTGCGGCGAACCTGCCTCAGCCGGATCGATGCCCTCTTCGCCATCCCAGGCCGTCCGGGAGGGCTTTCTTCGGTTGGCGCCGTCATTTCCGCCCTCGTCCTCGGCGAGCGCTCGCGGATGGATCCGGAGACGACCCGGACACTCCAGAAATCCGGTCTTTATCATCTCTTCGCCATTTCCGGGGCCCATATCGCCCTCATCTCGGCGCTCCTTTTCGGCCTGTTTCGGACTCTTCGCCTCAAGGAGCGGCCGTCCTATCTCCTCCTTCTTCTCGTTCTCGTTTTTTTCGGCTTTTTCGTCGAAGGACGGGCATCCGTCGTCCGGGCCGTGATCATGGCCGTCGCGTTCATCGCCGGAAAGCTGCTCTGGCGGGACGTCCATCTCCTCAATACGATCGCCGCCTCCGCCCTGGCCATCCTGCTTGTCCGTCCAACCCAGGCCTTGGAGGCCGGCTTCCAGCTGACCTTCGTCGCGACTCTGGGCCTGATCCTTTTTTTCAGACCGGTCAGGAATAGGCTGCCCCCGCTCCCCTCCAGGATCGGAGATCTTTTGGCCCTCTCGATCGCCGCCCAGGCGGCGGTGATGCCGATCATGGCCGCCGTTTTTCACCGGGTGATTTTCTCCGGTCTCATCCTCAACTTCATCGGCGTTCCCCTCGTGATCGCGATCATGGCCGCGGGGTATGTCGTTCTGCCGGCCGTATTCCTTTTCCCGTTCCTGGCCCAGGCAGCTGCCGCGGCCCTTTCGGTTCCGATCCGCCTGCTTCTCTCCTCGGCCGGCTGGCTGGACGGCCTTCCCTTCCTTTCCTATCGCATCCCGACGCCGCCTTGGCCGGTCATCGCCGCTTACTACGGCTTCCTTCTTCTCCTTCTCCTTCCCAAGCGATTCGTTCTGCCCCGCCGAATCGGCGGAGCCGGTTTCGCCGCGGCCCTGGTCGCACTCTCGATTTATCCCTTCCCGGCCCGGGTCAAGGACTTGACGGTCACGGTCCTCGACGTCGGGCAGGGGGAAGCGATCCTCGTCGAGTTTCCCGGAAAGGAGAAGATGCTCATCGACGCCGGCGGCCTTCCGACGGATGCGTTCGATACGGGCGAGAACGTGGTCTCCCCTGTTCTTTGGGACAAGGGAATCAAAAAAATCGACGTCCTCGTCCTGAGCCACGCCCACCCGGACCACCTCAACGGTCTTCCGACAATGGCCCGAAATTTTCGGGTCGGCGAATTCTGGGAGGGCACGCCGGCCCCGGAGAATCCGCGTTACCTGGACCTCCTGAAGGCCCTCGGCCCGGCTCCCCGATTCCGGGTCCTCCGCGGCTTTCGAAGAACCGTCGGCGGCGTGGAGATCCTCGCGGTTGCGCCGGCCGCCTCGATCGCATCCGGGGAATCGGACAACGATTCCTCCGTCGTCCTTCGGCTCGTCCACGGCACGACGGCCGCGCTCCTAACCGGCGATATCGGCCGAACCGTGGAAGCGGACATTCTGGCCTCGGGAGAGGACATCCGGTCGCAGGTTCTCAAAGCTCCCCATCACGGAAGCAACTCCTCCAGCTCCGAGGAGTTTCTGGCCGCCGTCGGTCCGGAGAATGCCGTCATTTCAGCCGGCCGGGGAAACCATTACGGGCTTCCCCATCCCGATGTCCTATCCCGGTACGAGCGGCTTGGGGCTCGGATCTTCCGGACGGACCTTCACGGGGCCGTCGAATTCCGAAGCGACGGACGCCGGTGGGCCGTCCGGACTTCCGTTCGGTGAATTCCGTCCGGCAAACGGAACCTTCACATTTGACAGGAGTTGCAACGAGCGTTATTATATAATCAGCAAAATGAGATTAAGACGACTGGTTGCCGCGGTTTTATCCTTGGGTCTGGCCGTCTGCCTCTCCGGACAGGATTTGGCCGGCGCAGCCAAGAAAGAAAAAGAGCGGCGGGAAAAATTAAAAAACAAGGCGGCCACCGTCGTGACCAACAGCGACCTGGCCAAGATTAAAAAGAAAGCCGCAGTCGAAAATGCGGCCCAGCCTCGAACCGAAATGCAAACCGAGGGACAGGCCCCTCCGGACGGAGAAGAAGGGTCCCCGCCCGAGCCGGCGAAAAAACCAACGGCCGTCGGCGCAGAGCCGGGAAAAGGACTCCGAGTCGCCGAAGCGGAAGCCGACGCCGAAATCAGACGGGCCGAACTTCAGGAGAAATTCGACCGGGCCAAGGAGCGGGTGGAGTTCCTCACCCTGAAAATGAGGGCCCTCCAGCAGCAATTTTTTTCCTTCAACACCATGCAATCGAAGGAACAGGTCCAGAAGGAAATCGTCGAGACGAACCTCAAGCTTCAGGCGGCCACGGCCGAAGAGGCCGCCTTGAAAAAAGAGTTTGACGAATTTTCAGCAAAAAATCCCATCAAGAAATAGCGGGCCCCGCCTCGCCGCACCCTCCCTTTACCGGAAATAGATGAAGGACACCTGCAGGCCGAGTTCCCGGTCGTCTTGGGAGGAAGGGTTGATCTTGGACGGAATGAAGGACTCGCTCACCCCGATCGAAAGGGTGAACTCGTCCTTGTCGCCCAGCATCTCCTTCTGGATCTCGTAGGATTTCTCGAACAGCCCTTCGTTCGGGACGAACTCGTCGAAGGCCAGGCCGTTGATCTTCAGAATAATCTTCGGGTCCTTGACATCGGAAATGTTGGCTCCGCCCTTGATGACCAGGAGGGCGTCCCTCCTGGGATTATCGATGATGCACTTGGCTTCCTTGGCCGTCCAGCGCCACTGCTTGAGGGGATTGTTCTGGTCGACCTCCAGGTCGTACCAGCCGCTCTCGTAAATGACCTCGGGCGTTCCGATCGGCGGGGGGAGAACCTTGAGCTTGCGGGTCATGACCTCGCGCGGGGCATCGCCGCTCCGGTCATAAGGATTGACCAGGCCGACGACCAGCCGAAGGCTCTCCTCCCCCTTGAACTGAGGGTCGAATTCGTCGATGAACTTGGGGATATAGATCCGCCTTGTGATCGTATAGGCCTTGTCCTTCTCCCACTCGGCGGTCGCCGGGTCCGGAGCGTGATCATCCTGGAAGATCAGGTTTTCGTTGTGCCAGAAATGGACGAACACATGGTATTCGCGGTCGAACTTCAGGAAATCGCTCCCGGTTTTCCAGGTATACGTGATGTCGGTGATCAGGTTGTCCGAAAGGACGGGCTCGGCGAAGGCGACGTCCAGCGAAACGCCCTGGATCTGGGTCTTTTTTTGACAACCGGCGGCGGCCAGGGCCGCGGCGACGATGAGGATCCCCAAGCGAACCGTCCGTTTCATGAAAAGCCTCCTCCGAGCGAAAATGGCACGGCTGAATTATAGAAGAAGCCGCCCGTCAAGTAAATCGGCCCGCGGAAATTCGGCAATTTTTCAGCATCTGTGATATATTTTTATCAAAGATGAAGGCCCTGCTCCTGAACGCCTATTCCCTGATCTCGGCCCCGGTTTGCGCCCGGAAAGCGGCGGCATTCGCGAAGGGAAGGAAAAAGGCTTTTCTGGCCCCTCTTCCGGTCATCTCGGTCGGGAATCTGGCCCTGGGAGGCACGGGGAAAACGCCGGTCGCGGCCGAGCTGATCGGCCGTTTTCTCGACCGGGGATATCATCCCGCCCTTGTCACCCGGGGCTACGGAGGCGTCTGGGAAAAAATCGGGGGCGTCCTGTCCGACGGCCGGAGCATCTTCGGCGGCGTGCGGGAAGCGGGGGATGAGCCTGTCTGGTTCGCCCGCCGGTTTCCCGCCGCGGGAGTCTTTGTCGGCCGGGACAGGGTCCTCTCCTGTCTCAAAGCCGAGGCCCTCGGATTCGACCTGTGTCTATTGGACGACGGCTTCCAGCACCTCCGCCTGGCCCGCGACCTCGACATCGTCCTTCATCATCCCTCGGCCGGACTGCCGCTCCGAGAGGGGGAAAGGGCTCTCTCCCGGGCTCATATCCTTCTTCTCCCCAGGGAATCCGCCGGAAAAGCGGCCGAGCATTTCCGTCGGCGCTTCCCCCGGCTCGACGTTTTCGAGTACGAGGTTGTGGCTGGGAACATCGAGGGAAGACCGTCCGAACCCGTCCTTCCTCTTTCATTCCTCCAGGGACGAAGGATTCTGGCCTTTGCCGGAATCGCCCGGCCGGGCCGTTTTTTCGACCTTCTGGAAAGCGCCGGAGCCTCGCTTGTCGGGCGTTTGATTTTCCCCGATCATTATCCTTACCCGCAGGCCGGAATCTCCCGGGTCGTCTCGGCCGTCGTCCGCCTCGAGCCTGACCTGGTTTTAACCACGGAAAAGGACGCCGTCAAATGGAGGCCGAAGGATCGAACAATCGCCGGCCGACCGCTTCACGTTTTGAGGATCGGGATCGACCTGCCGGAGACATTTTTTGAACGGGTCTGGGCCGCCCTCCCGGCCGTAAAGGCCGGCCGTGTCTGAAAAAACGGCCAACCAGCCATCCGCCGGGACGGTTGCGGCCTATTTGCTCTACAAGGTTTTCTCCCTATTTGTCGCCATCCTGCCCCGAGGACTGGTCCTTCTCTGGGGACAAGCGGTCGGTTGGATCGCCTATCACCTGGACTCAAGACATCGGGCGATCGCCCGGGCCAATCTGGTTCAAGCCTTTGGACCGTCCCTTCGGCCGGCCGAACGATCGAGGATCGCCCTTCGTTCCTACATGAATTTCGTCCGGACGCTTTTTGACGGCCTGAAAACCGCCCCCTGGTCCCAGGCTCGCCTGATGAGGCTGTTCGACGTCGAGGGCGGAGACCATTTCGACCGGGCCGCCGCCTCCGGCCGGGGCGTTCTCCTGTTCACCGCCCATTTCGGCAACTGGGAGATGATCATTCCCCCGATCGCCGACCGGATGAAATTTCTCATCATTGCCCGAGCCCTGGACAACCCGCTCATCGACCGGGACGTGGAAAAGGCCCGGGAGCGGAGAGGAGCGACCATCATCGACAAGTTCGGGGCGGGACGCCGAGTGCTTCGGGCCTTGGCTCGGAAAGAGGCCGTCGGCATCCTGATCGACCAGAATGTCCTCCGCCGGGAGGCCGTTTTCGTCGATTTTTTCGGGAAGCCGGCGGCGACAACTCCGGCCCTGGCCTTTTTCCACCTCCGGACGGGAGCCCCGGTCGTTCCCATGTATTGCGTCCCCTCCCCGGGAAACCGGTACAGGTTTCGGTTCGAGCCGCAGGTTGAAATCAGCCTCTCGGGAATCGAGGGGGAGGACGTGTTGAAAATTACGGCCGTCTGCACTAAGATGATCGAAGAAACCATCCGCCGGCATCCGGAGCTCTGGCTGTGGATTCACAAACGCTGGCAATCGAGGCCCCTGAATGAAACAACCTGAAAACCGGCGGACCGGCCGCTCCGGGGGACGGACTCCCGAGGCCCTCCGGCCGGTCAAAATCACCCCCGACTTCATCGAAATCGCCGACGGTTCGGCCTTGATCGAGATGGGCCGGACCCGGGTCGTGGCCACGGCCACGATCGAGGAGAAGGTCCCGCCGTTTCTCAAGGGGACGGGCCAAGGCTGGGTCACGGCCGAATACGCCATGCTTCCCCGGGCCACGGATAAGAGAACACCCCGGGAGCGGCAGATGGGCTATCCCTCGGGCCGAAGCCAGGAGATTCAGCGCCTGATCGGACGATCGCTTCGGGCCGTGACCGACCTTCGAGCCCTGGGCGACCGGCAGATCATCCTCGATTGCGACGTCCTCCAAGCCGACGGAGGGACGCGCGTCGCGTCGATCAACGCCGCCTGTATCGCCCTGGCCTTGGCCTTGAAAAAGCTCCTGGATGCGAACATTCTCAAGATCCTTCCACTCCGACACCTTGTCGGGGCGATTTCCGTCGGCCTGGTCGACGGCGAAGCCCTCTGCGACCTGGACTATGGGGAGGACTCCCGGGCCGAGACCGATATGAACGTCGTTGAAACCGACCGGGGCCAGCTTTTAGAGGTCCAGGCCACGGCCGAACGGACGCCCTTTTCCAGAAACCAGCTCGATACGCTTCTCAAACTGGCCGACGCCGGGATCGCCGAGGTCGTCCAGGCTCAAAAAGACGTCCTCAAGAAAAAAAGCCTGATGTTCATGGCCTATGGTCGGTAGGCGGGCGTCCTTGACAAGGCCGGACGCCCCTTTTAATATGGGTATTTCCATTTCCAGATGGAAGAAACGGACCTCTTGACCGAAGCCGCATAGGGAGGTTTTTATGAATCTCGTCACCGTCCTGATCGTCATCGGAGCCGTTCTCGTCCTGGCCGTCGGCCTGGGCTTTCTTTTCGCCAAACAATTCCGGAAAGTCGGGCCGAATGAAGCCCTGATCATCTCCGGCCGCAAGCGCAGCCTGACCCTTCCCGACGGCACGGTTAAAAAGGTCGGATACCGGGTCCGGATCGGCGGCGGCACATTCGTCCATCCCTTCACCGAGAAAGTCGATCTCCTTCCGATGGATGTCCTTTCGATGACCATCCGCACCCCCGAGGTCCTGACCCGGGGCGGCGTGCCGATCGTGGCCGACGCGGCCGCCCAGGTGAAGATCGATTCCTCGGAGGCGGCCATCTCCATGGCCGCCGAACAGTTCCTCGGCATGGGCCGGGATGGGATCAAGGAAGTAGCCGTCAACGTCCTCGAGGGCAAGATGAGGGAAGTCATCGGGACGATGACTGTCGAGGAAATCTACCGGGGACGGGCCGATTTCAACCAGAAGGTCGCCGAAACCGTCAGGGAGGATTTCGGAAAGATGGGATTGGCTCTTCTCTCCTACGCCCTCAAGGAATTCAGCGACACCCAGGGATACATCGACGCCCTCTCCAAGCCGCTGATTTCAGCGGCCAAACGCGATGCCGCCGTGGCTGAGGCCGAGACCGAAAAAGAAGCGATTATCCGGTCGTCCCAGGCCCGCAAGGAAGGCGAGGTAGCCCGTCTCCAGGCCGAGGCTCAGATCGCCAAGGCCCAGTGGGAAAACGAAGCGAAAAAATCCGAGTCCCTGACCTCGGTCAACCAGAAAAAGGCCCAGGCCGACTTCTCCTACGAGCTCGAGCGGTATCGCCTCTCGCAGGAATTGAAGCGGGAGGAAAGCAAGGTTCTGATGGTCGAAAAGGAACAGGCGATCCAGATCGAGGACCTCGAAATCAAGCGCCGGGAAAAAGAGCTCGAATCCAACGTTTTAAAGCCGGCCGATGCCCGGAAATACCAGATCCGGGCCGAAGCCGAAGCCGAGGAATTCCGCATCCAGGCCGAAGCCCGCGGCAAGGCCGAGGCGGTCAAGCTCGAAGGCCAGGCTGAAGCCGGCCGAATCAAGGACAAAGGGGCGGCCGACGCCGAAGCCATGACCAAGCGTGCTCAGGCGATGAGCCTCTACAAAGACGCCTCGGTCTTGGAGATGTATATGAAGGTCCTTCCGGAAGTGGTCAAGAGCGTCTCCGAACCGCTGTCGAAAATCGACAAGATCGTCCTTGTCAACAGCGACAAGGACCTCGGCTTGAACAAAATCTCGGGACAGACGGCCCAGATCCTGGCCCAGATTCCCGACATCGTCCAGACGCTGACCGGGGCCGATTTGAAGAAATTCCTCCGGGAGAAGCTATCGGTCGAACCCAAGAGCGAGAAATAACCCCCGCATTCATCCGGGAAAGGGGACGTCATGATCTCCGATAAAGCCAACCGCATCGGCGCCTCGCCGACATTCAAGGTCGCGGCCAAGGCCAAGGCGATGAAGGCCGAAGGCATCGACGTCGTCGACCTGAGCATCGGCGAGCCCGATTTTCCGACCCCGGAAACCGTCAAGGCGGCCGGGATCAAAGCCATCCAGGACAATTACACCAAGTACACCGAAAACGACGGCTCGCCCGCCCTCAAGAAGGCCATCATCGGCCGGCTGAAGGAGGATTACGGGCTGACGTATGCGCCGAACGAGGTCATCGTCAACTGCGGGGCCAAAAGCTCGTTGTTCCACGCCTTCCAGTCGCTGATCAACGACGATGAGGAAGTCATCATCCCGGCCCCGTACTGGGTTTCCTATCCCCATCTCGTCCATCTGGCCAAGGGAAAATCCGTCTTTGTTCCGACGAAAGAGGAGAACGGCTTCATCCTGACGGCCGAGGAGCTCAAGGCCCACATCACACCGGCGACGAAAGCTCTCCTTCTCAATTCTCCGTCGAATCCGACGGGAGCGGCCTACACGGCCGAACAGCTGGACGCTCTGGCCGAAGTCATCCGAGGGGAGGACATTTACGTCATTTCCGACGAAATCTACTCCTGCCTTGTCTACGACGGATTCAAGTACCGGAGCATCGCCTCCCTGGGCGAAGACCTGAGAAAGAAAACCGTGTTGATCAACGGCGTGTCCAAGGCCTACGCCATGACGGGCTGGCGGATCGGCTATGCGGCCGGCCCGGCGCCGTTGATTGCGGCCATGAGCCGCATCCAAAGCCACACGACCTCCCATCCCGCCTCCATCTCCCAGCGGGCCAGCATCGAAGCCCTGGCCGGTTCCCAAGCGGATGTCTCACGCATGCGCGCCGAATTCGAACGCCGCCGGAATTACTCCCTGATGAAGCTTCGAACCATTCCCGGGCTCTCCTGCTTCGAGCCCCCGGGAGCCTTCTACCTGTTTCCCAACATCCGCTCGTTTTTCGACCTGGAATTCAACGGAACCCCCATCCGCAATTCCTACGGAATGGCCTATTACCTCCTGAGGGAGGCCCGGGTGGCAGTCGTCCCCGGAGACGCCTTCGGCGCCGACGACTACATGCGCCTGTCGTACGCCACCTCGATGGAGAACCTGGAAAAGGGACTCAACCGGATCGCCCAGGCCCTGGCCCGGCTCAAGCCGGCCAAGCGGGCCAAGCGGGTCGCCTTGAGCAACGTCGTCACCCGGCAGCGCGGGCCGGTCCCGGTCGAGGACCGGCTGGCAGTCGCCCTTCGGGACGGACTTGTCGCCGAGGCAGAGGCGCGCCTGGCCTCAGACGTCGTGTTCGAATGGAACGCCAATATCGCCGGGGTGATCGTCCGCCTGCGGACCAACGTCCGTCATATTTATGAAATGTGGACGGAAAACTGGACCCCGGCGCCTCCTGATTCGGGCCTCGAGCCGCACGGCCATCTCTACGCCGTCGACGGGATCGCCGGACGGGAACCCCGGGCCTTCTTCAACACCGAGACCAAAACCGGAGTCGTCGTCAATGTCGACGCGTATGCCCCGGTCCGAAGCCTGGCCCTCGGACTGGCCGGGGATGTCGCCGGACGCAGGTTTGGGGCCAACCTGGTCCGGGGCATGTCGGTCGATACCGAAGGCCTCGGTCTGCTCCTCGTCGGCCCGGCCGGGACGAAAAAAACGGAACTGTTCTTCAGCCTTCTCCGCGATCCCCGGTTCCGGTTCCATTCCGGGGACATCGTCCTGGTCCGGCCGGCCGGAACGGCCGCCCAGGCCGAGGCATTCGAACGGAAGGCCTTCCTCCCGACCAACACCGTTGAGTTGTTCGGCCGCCTGGCTCCGCTTTTCGACCGGAGCAAGTGCGAGAACGTCGTCATCCGGAAAGAGGACTGCCAGAACGTCGAATGCCTGCGGACGGAAGACTGCCGGCTGGACCGCGGCGGCCCGTTCTGTTATAAAGCGGCCAAGGACGCTTGCGCCCTCCTCGACCCGGAATGGCTTGGCCCGTCGGCCGCCCCGCGCCGGACGGCCCTGCGCTGGATCTTCCTCCTCCGCAACGATTCCGTTTCCCAGGCCGTGGAAGAAGTATCCCTGGACGAGGCCCTTCGAATCCTGGAGCGCGGCGAAACCCCCGGCTTGAAGAAGTCCGCCGCCGCCCGGCCTCAGCCGTTTTTCAACCCCTTCTTTCTCGAATCCACAGACGACCGGGTCGAGCTCGAAAAAGACTTCTATCGCCGGCTGTTGCCCAACGTCCGGACGTTTTTATTCAATTCCGGAACGGCCGGAATCGACCAAATCAAGGAAGCGATCGGCCTTTAAACCGGGACGGCGCAACGGGTCAGTGTCCCGGGAACATCAGCTCCTCGATATCTCCGGCCAGGAGATGAAGCAGGAACAGATGAATTTCCTGGATGCGGGGGGTTTCCGAAGAGGGGACGTCAAGCAGGATGTCGGCCAGCGGCGCACTCTTTCCCCCGCTCCATCCGGTGAGAACGATCGTCACCAGGCCCTGCTCTTTGGCCGTCTTCAGGGCTTCAAGGACGTTGGGGGAATTGCCGCTCGTCGTCAAGCCGAGGGCGATGTCCCCCACGTCGCCGAGAGCCTCGATTTGGCGGCTGAAGACCGCGTCGTATGAAATGTCGTTTCCGATGCAGGTTAAAACCGAGGTATCCGTGGAAAGGGTCACAGCCCGAAGAGCCGGCCGGGGCTTGAGAAACTTATTGACCAGCTCGGCGACGAAATGCTGGGCCTCGGCCGCGCTGCCGCCGTTTCCAAAGGCCAGGATTTTCCGCCCGCTCCTCAGGGCCCCGAGGCAGGCTTCGACGGCCCGGCCGTAGGCTTCCCCCCGGGTGGCGAAAAATTCATCCAGAAGACGGCTCCATTCCTTGGCGATGAGTCGGTGATCCATGATTCCTTCCTCCTTCCTCATTCCGGGACGAGGGCAATCCGTTCCCGGACGGCGTTCATCCAGGCCGTTAGGTCCGCCGTCTTTTCGTCAGGAGCGGGGACCGTCGGATGGAAAACGACCCGGATCCTTCCCCTTCGGGGGATCAGACAGCCTTTCGGCATCAACTCGAACGACCCCCGTATCGATATCGGAACGATTGGAACACCGGCTTCCCGGGCCAGGAAAAATCCTCCACGGCGGAAAGGCCCA
Organism: Candidatus Aminicenantota bacterium; assembly: GCA_016931595.1. GTDB lineage: Bacteria > Acidobacteriota > Aminicenantia > Aminicenantales > UBA4085 > JAAZPG01. The sequence goes on from JAFGEN010000196.1 coordinate 18,800, forward strand.
AGCGTCCCGGTCCGGCTGCGGGTTCCCTCCGGAAAAATCAGAAATGAATATCCCCGCGTCCTGATCATCCTCGCCGCTTCGGCGATCGCGGTCCGGCCGCCGTTGGTTCCCTTCCGGTCCACCGGAACGAACCCCGTATGCCTCATTCCCAAACCCGCCACAGGGATGCGAAAAATGGATTTTTTCATGATGACCCGGACGGGACGGCGGATGGCCAGAAAGAGGGCCGGACCGTCGAGCAGGCTCAGATGGTTGGACATGAAAACGCACGGCCCGGCCTCTTCTTCGCCGCCGTCCCCTTCGACTTCGAGCCGGAGTCCGAGAATCGTCCGGCTCGCCTTCATCGTCCATTTCCCGACCCCGAGAAGCGGCTCGCGAAAACGGAACAATACGGCCAGAAAAACGACTGGAATGGCGCAGACGATGACCGCGGCATAAAGCAGAAGCACGACCGCCGTTCGAAGGATCATCGGGCGGATTATACCCCATTCGGCGGGAAGGGGATAACCATGGCGCAAGGCGGCGCGGGGGAGGGACCCCGCGCCGCCTGCTTCCGAAGCGAGGAAGAGAACGTTATGTTCCCGTCGATCCGGCCCGCGGGCCTCGAATGAAGCCTCCGTTGAAATTGATGATATCCTTGTCGAAATCGCCCGTCGAAGAGATCGAATAAAGCCCGCCTCCGGGCAAGGCGGAGTTATAAGTCCAGGTCTCGACCGATTTGTCCCGGCCGTAGGAAGCGACCAGGAAATCGTCCATGCCGGACCCCGAGATCCCGTACTGCCCGTCGCAGTTGGAGCCCGTAAAAATCATGAACGGCTGGCCCCACTGGTCGGACGTGGGAATCGCTTTCAGGTAAAGCGGGGACAAGGCCGCGATCAAGGTTCCGGTCAAGGCCCCGTTTGAGACGGGAGGAGTCGCTTTCTCGCTGATATAGCCGGCGATGGCCGAGGCGATCACGTTGATATCCTTCTGGGTTCCCCGGATCTTCGCCTTCTGCAGGGCCGTCATCGCGTTGGGGATGAGAAGCGCGGCCAGGATGCCGATGATCGCGACGACGATGAGAAGCTCGATCAAGCTGAAACCGTTTTCTTTCTTTATGACCATTGTACCCTCGCCGTGTTGGTTTTTCACCCGGAGATAGTCAGTGCAAAAAACATGCCAGAACAAGAAGGTCTCATTCTTGTAACATATAGTAGATATTGGAAATAACGATCAATAATTTTCAATCAGACCGGCGCCTGCCCTTACGATTTGACAGTATTTGTCGTTGCCTGATTCTTTGGGAACCGATTCCCCGTCTCCGGCAACCGGTTCAACAAACCCGGATGATGCACAAAAAAAAGCGGCGCGGGGAAACCCCGCGCCGCTTTGGAACTGCGGTTAACTCAGATCAGGAACCGGTGGCGCCCGCCCGCGGTCCGCGGATGAACACGCCGTTATAGTTGATCAAATCTTTGTCGAAATCGGCCGTGGCTCCGATCGAATAAAGACCGGCGTCCGGATTGGTCGCGCTATAGGTCCAGCTTTCAACCGTTTTGTTCCGCCCGTAGGATGAGACCAGATAGTCATCCGAGGCGGCTCCGGTGATTCCATACACGGTGACGTTGGCGCCGGTGTAGACCATGAACGGCTGACCCCACTGATCGGACGTCGGGAGGACCTTCATGTAAAGCGGGGACAGGGCCGCCTTGACGGTATTGTCGACCGCTCCATTGGCTACAAAGGGCACGGACTTGTCCGCGATGTAGTCGGTGATCCCGGTGGCGATCGAATTGATGTCCTTCTGCGTTCCCCGGATCTTGGCCTTCTGCAAGGCCGTCATCGCGTTGGGGATGAGCAGGGCCGCCAGGATCCCGATGATCGCCACAACGATCAGCAGCTCGATCAGGCTGAACCCTTTACGATTCTTAAGCATTTGAACCTCCTGCTTCCTGGCGGTTTGCTTCAACCGTCGGAGCGATTTTAATTTCTCGGACGATTATATATTAGCAAAATGCATGCCAACACATATCTTGATTTAACTTATTGAATATAAAGAAAATAATTAATAATGAGATTGGTTATAGAGAGAATAAAGTGACGCATATTGTCTATATGCGACGCATTTTGTCACAGCTCTGTCGGTTCAGGGGGCAAATCCCTACTATCGCCCCTTGGCTCGACTCCCCGGACTGGTTTGATCTCATATTTTTTGATCAGGTAACGCAAGGACCGGTAGCTCACCCCGAGGAGTTCAGCCATTCGGCGCATATTGCCAGCGGCCGCCCCCGCGGCTTCCTGGATATAGGCTTTGGCTACCTTGTCCAAATGGGTTTCAAGATTGAAGCCCGGAATCAGGGCCGGACTTCCCATGGCCGGAAGAGCCCCGGCGTTGACGATATCGGAAGGGAGGCTCCCCATGGTGATCGTCTCCCGTTCCTCCACTGCGCACATTCTCTCGACGACGTTCTCCAGTTCCCGGACATTGCCTGGCCAGGAATAGTTCATCAGGGCCGAGACGACATCGGGCGTCATCCGCTTGACCTTGCGGCCCATTTTTTCGCAGTGTTTCCGGAGGAAGTGCTGGACCAGGACCGGAATGTCCTCCGTCCGCTTCCGCAAGGCCGGCATATCGACCGAGATGACGTTCAGCCGGTAGAACAGCTCCTCGCGGAACTTGCCCTCCTCGATCCGCTTGCGGAGGTTCTGGTTGGTCGCGGCGATGACGCGCACGTCCACGGCGATTTCCTCGTTGCCCCCGACCCGGCGGATCGTCCTCTCCTGAAGAACCCGGAAGAGCTTCACCTGGGTCCAGGGCGACGTTTCCCCGACTTCGTCCAGAAAGATCGTCCCGGCCGAGGCCGTTTCGAACATGCCCTTTTTATCCGACACGGCCCCCGTAAACGACCCCTTCATGTGTCCGAACAGCTCGCTTTCCAGGAGGTTCTCCGGGAGGGCGGCGCAATTGATGGAAACGAAGGCCCGCTCCTTCCGCCGGCTGTTGGCATGGATCGCCCGGGCGGCCAGCTCCTTTCCGGTCCCGCTTTCCCCGGTGATCAGGACGGTGGAGTCCGTCGAGGCCACCTTCTCGATGAGTCCGTACACCTCCCGCATCGCCCGGCTCTTTCCGATCATGTTCTCGAAGCTGGATTCCTCGCGGAAGGTCTGCTTGAGAATCCGGTTTTCCTCGAGCAGCCGACGGTGTTCGAGACCGTTGGCCACCAGGATCTTCAGCTCATCGATGTCGAACGGCTTGGTCAGGTAATCCAGGGCGCCCAGGCGAAGGGCCTCGACGGCCTGCTTGACGCTGGCATAGGCGGTGATCATAATCGCCGGGACGGTCGGCTTGGCCTCCTTGAGACGCCGGAGCACGTCCATTCCGTCGACTTGGGGCATTTTGATGTCGCAGATCAGGAGGTCGATGTCTTTCTGTTCGATGTCCTCGAATACGCTCGGAGCGCCCGGGTTGGACAGGACGGCGTATCCTTCCTTCTTCAGGACGACGGTCAACAGCTCGACGATCGACCGTTCGTCGTCGACGATCAGAACCGTGTTCATCGGCTTCCGGCCTCCCTTCCTTCGCCCCCGGACGGGGGGAATTCCCTGTACGGCAGGGTGATCAGGACTTCGGTTCCGACATGCGGCTCGGATTGAACCGCGATGTTCCCCGCGTAGCTGTCGAGGATCTGCCGGACCACGGCCATGCCCAGGCCGCGGCCTCCGTCGAACCGGGTATAGAACGGCTCAAATATTCGGGCTTTCTCCTCGGCCGTCATTCCCCGGCCCGTGTCGATAATTCGAATGGAGAGATCGTTTTTTTTCGGGCGGCCGAAATCGACTGAAAGTTCGCCCCCCTCGGGCATCGCCTTCAGGGCGTTCCCGATCAGGTTCCAGAAGACCTGCTTGAACTGCCCGGGGCTCCCGAAATACGTGATGTCGGCCGAGGAATAATTGCCCTTGATCTTGACCAGGTCGGTCAGTTCGCCGCTCATCCGGAGCATCGTCAGCGTTTCGGAGACCGGCTCGGCCAGTTTGAAGGCGGAATAGGTCTGCTTGCCCGGTCCGGCCATGCTGAGGAACTGCTCGATGGACAGGGAGACCCGCCGTGACTCCTTGACGACGATGGCCATCAGGCGGGACTGCTCCTCGTCCAGGGACAGGTCGCCCTGGAGGACCTGGACGGCGCCGGAGATCGCGGCCAGGGGGTTTCGAATCTCGTGTGCGACAAAGGCCGAAGCCCGGCCGGCGGCCGCTTCCCGCTCCCGAGCCTCGATTGCCTTTTGAGCCGCCGCCAGGGCCGCCCTGGTTTTTCGGAGGCTCGAGGACAGCTGGGCGACCAGGACCGCGATCACGAAGAAAAGCCCCCAGGCGGTGAAGACTGTATACAGGGTGAACCCGATTCCCGTATCCGGCGCCTGGTCCGGACGGAAATAAGGAATCCAGCCATAGGCCAGGCTGTCGGCCAGAACCCCGAAGAGAATCGAGGAGAGGGCCGCGGTCAGGAACGCCGCCCGACCTTCCAGGACAAGGCCGGCGGCGATGATGGAAAAGACGTAAAGAAAATGAAGCTGGCCGCTGATCCCGCCGGAAATATACACCAGGCCGGAGATGACCGCCAGGTCGACCAGGATCTGGGCGTAGGCCTGGGCCCGGTAATGGGTGTCGAAGAGGAGGAGCAGTAAAAAACCGGCCCCGCTGATAAATTCCGAAATGATCAGGAAATAGAACGGAGCCAGGGGAAGAAACGACGACGTGGCCAGTTGGATCACCACGGCCGCGACGAACAGCGAGCTGACGACGACCAGCCGCCCGAGGAGCAGCCAGCGGACGTTTCGCTTCAGGATCAACATCAGATCATTGGATCTGGCCGATCAGGCTGAAGATCGGAAGGTACATGGAGATGACGAGGGTGCCGACGAGGCCGCCGATGAAGATCATCATGAACGGCTCCATAATGGACAGCAACGACCCGACGGTGGAATCGATTTCGTCGTCGTAGAAGTCCGCCAGCTTGTTGAGCATCTTGTCCAGGGTCCCCGTGGCCTCGCCGACGCTGACCATCTGGACCAGCATGAAGGGAAACCTTCCGGTGCTCTTCATCGAGTCGGTCATGCTCCGGCCTTCGGTCACCTGCTTGCGGACATCCATGACCGTCTTTTCCAGGATGACGTTGCCGGCCGTCGTCGATGTGATCTTGATGGCTTCCAGCATCGAGACGCCGCCCCCGAGAAGAGTGGCCAGCGTCCGGGTCACCCGGGAAAAGGCGACCTTGGTCATCAACGGGCCGAACAGCGGCAGCTTGAGGATGATGTTGTCGGTCGTCCACCGCCCGCCTTGGGTTTTCCGGTAATAGCGGAACAAGAAAATCGCCGCGACCACGCCCAGGGCCAGAAAGAGCATGTATTTCTGGACAAAACCGGACAGGCTGATCACGCCCGCCGTCAACGAGGGCAGCCGCGCCCCCAGGTCGACGAAGATCTGGGCGAAGATCGGGATGATTTTCCAGAGCATGAAGACGGCGATAATGATGGCGAAGACGAAAATGGCGACCGGGTAGGTCATGGCCTGCTTGACCCGGGCTTTCAGCTTGACCGTGTTCTCGGTGTAATCGGCCAGCCGGTTGAGCATGGTGTCCAGGGTTCCGCTCTGCTCGCCCGAGGCGATCAGGTTGCAGAACAGGTCGTCGAACACCTTGGGGAATTTCCGCAGGCCTTGGTCCAGGCTCGAACCGGCCTCGACGTCGGAACGAACCTGGGTGATGACCCGCTTGAAATACGGATTACGGGTCTGCTCGGCCATGATATTGAGGCCCTGGATGAGGGGCAGCTCGGCGTCGATCAAGACGGACATCTGCCGGGAAAACACGGCCAGCTCCTTCGTCTTGACCTTCTCCCGCTTGAGAAACGGAATATTGAGACCGCCCCGGACCGGAGAGACACTGTCGACCTTGATCTGCTCCCGCTGGAGCAGCCGGGTCAATTCCTCGGCGCTGGCCGCAACCCGTTGGCCGTCGACCATATCGCCGAATTTGTTGGTGCCCTTCCAAGAATAGACCGGCATGGGAACGCTCCTTCAGGTTCAGCGCTTGACGGTCGTGGCCACCCCGGCCCCCCGGCGCTGGATGAGGTCGGTCAGCTCTTCCGGGTTGGACGTGGCCATCATAGCCGTATCGAGGGTGATCATCTTGCGGTAGTAGAGGTCGCAGAGGTTCTGGTTGAACGTCAGCATCCCAAACTTCTCCTGGCCAAGCTGCATCTGGGAGTAGATCTGGTGGATCTTGTTCTCCCGGATCAGGTTGCGAACGGCCGGATTCGGGATCAGAATCTCCATGGCCAGGACCCGGCCTTTGCCGTCGGCCCGGGGCAGGAGCGACTGGCAGAGAACGCCCTCCAGGGACATCGAGAGCATGACCCGGGCCTGGGCCTGGTACTGGGGGGGGAAGATATCGATGATCCGGGAAATCGTTTCGGGAGCCGAATTCGTGTGGAGCGTGGAAAAGGTCAAATGCCCCGTCTCGGCCACCCGGAGCGTCATCTCGACCGTCTCCTGGTCGCGCATCTCGCCGACCAGGACAACGTCGGGGTCTTCCCGGAGGACGGAACGGAGGGCGTTGTTGTAGGACAGGGTGTCGGCGTGGAGCTCGCGCTGGTTGATCAGGGCCTTCTTGGGAGTGAAGAAATATTCGATCGGGTCTTCGATGGTGACGATATGAACAGGCCGCTCGGTATTGACATGATCGATCATGCAGGCCAGGGTCGTCGATTTGCCGCTCCCGGTGGGGCCGGTCACCAGGATCAATCCGCGCGGCAGGAAGCAGAGTTGGGCGATCCGGGCCGGGATCCCCAGCCGCTGGAAGCTCCACATCGAGGGGAGGAAACGCCGGATGGCCGCGGCCACTCCGCCTTTCTGCATGAACACATTGGCCCGGAACCGTCCGAGGTCTTTGACCCCGAAGGAGAGGTCGAGCTCGAGTTTCTCCTCGAAGAGCTTTTTCTGCTTATCGGTCAGGATGCTGTAGATGAGGTGCTTGGTCTCGGTCGGAGACAGGGGCGGATGGTCGATCGACTTCAACTCTCCATAGATCCGAATCCGCGGGGGGATGTAGGTCGACAAATGGAGATCACTGGCGTCGGAGTCGACCGCCAGCCTCAACAGCTCGTGCATCGTCATGGGCATGTCTCTTCTCCAGGAATTTAATCCTTGACGGTTTCACGCAGGACCTCTTCGGGAGTCGTGATCCCGGCCATGATCTTGATCAGGCCGCTGCGCCGCATGGTGATCATGCCGCTTTCGACGGCTTTTTTCTTGATGTCTTTGGACTGGGCCCGAAGCAGAATCATCTCCCGGATCTCCGCATTGAGTTCCATGACCTCGAAAAGGGCGGTCCGGCCTTTATACCCCGTGTTGTGGCAGATCTCGCAACCGCGCCCTTGCATGATTGTCACCGTTTCGGCTTCCTCCGGAGAAAATCCCATATCGATCAACGATTTGACCGGAAGCTTCGTCGGGGCGCCGCATTTCTTGCAGACCCGGCGGATCAGGCGCTGGGCCAGGACCAGGGCCAGGGAGTCGGCGATGAGAAACGGCTCGATGTTCATGTTGATCAGGCGGTGGATCGTCGCCGCTGAATCGTTTGTGTGGATGGTGGAGAAGACGAGGTGGCCGGTCAGGGCGGCCTTGATGGCGATATCGACGGTCTCCTGGTCGCGCATCTCCCCGATCAGCATGATATCCGGGTCCTGGCGAAGGAAGGCCCGAAGGGCGGCGGCGAACGTCAGGTTGATCTCGTCCCGGATGTTGACCTGGTTGACGCCGGGGACATAGAACTCGACCGGGTCCTCGGCAGTCATGATATTCTTCTCCATTCCGTTGAGTGTCGAAATGGCCGAGTACAAGGTGTTGGTCTTCCCGCTTCCGGTCGGACCGGAGACCAGGATGATGCCCCAGGGCCGGGCGATGGCCCGTTGGAACGTGGTCAGGGATTCCTGTTCGAAGCCGAGCTTGTTGAGGTCGATGTTGAGGTTGTCCTTGTCCAGGAGCCGGGCGACGATCTTTTCGCCGAAGATCGTCGGCAGACAGGAGATGCGCATATCGACTTCTTTTTTCAACCCCTTTTCCATCCTGGCCCGCATTTTGATCCGGCCGTCCTGGGGCAAGCGCTTCTCGGCAATGTCCATATTGGACATGATCTTGACCCGCGAGGTCAGCGGATTTTTAAATTTCATCGGAAGGTTCATCGTCTCGTACAGGACGCCGTCGATCCGGTACCGAATGCGGAAGGATTTCTCGTAGGGCTCGAAATGAACGTCGCTGGCCCCTTTCTTGATGGCCTCGACGAAGATGTTGTTGACCAAGGTGATGATCGGGGCCTCGTCAGGGACGTCTTCGTCGACCTCCGTATCCTCGTCTTCCTCGACTTTCTCGAGCTGCTCGATGACCGAGATCTTCGTGTCATCGGCCAACTCGATTTCTTCGATGTTCTTCTTGACCTTGAGGCCATGGCCGGCCCCGTAGTACTTGTTGATGGCGTTGACGATCCCGGCCTCCGAGGCGATGACCGGCTGGATACTCAGGCCCGTCCGGAACCGAATGTCCTCGATGATATCCAGGTCGGTCGGGTCGACCATGGCCAGGGTCAGGAACGACCGGATGCGATGGATCGGCATGACCAGGGATTTTTTGGCTGAATCGGCGGTGATCAGGCTGATGACATCGGGATAAACCTCGAATTGGTCGAGGTCGATATACGGATACCCCAACTGCCGGCTGAGGCCCTGGGCCATTTCTTCACCCGAAAGAAAATTCAGGGATACGATGGCCGAGCCCAGGGGGACGTCGTGTTTTTTCTGGAATTCCTGGGCGGCTCTCAGCTGTTCAGGAGTGAGGATCTTTTCCTTCAGAAGAACTTCGCCCAGTGTTGAACCCATCTTAACCCTAGTTTAGCACGTTCGTGTCCATTGACAAATAGTGTCAATAGAAAGACTCCAATCGCCTGAAAAATTATCACTCTCCCGAGAAACAAGGTCAATCACCGGCCAGGGTTAACCCCAGGGTGATCTTTTCTCCCCCAGGGTCCCCTCAAAGGGTGAGACGATACAGGGCGAAAAAGGCGCCATTGCCAAAAATTGTTCTTTACTTGACTATTTTTTTTCATTACAATCGAGTGGAATTAAGCGTTGACGGCGCCTCGATTTCGAAAGAGACATACAAAGGCGGAGGAATGCACGGCGCGGTAGAAGACAAGAATGTCCAATCCGCCGGCGCGGTTCTCCGCGGTCATATTCCCAGCCTAGAGAGAAATCGCCCGGACGCAGTCGCCGCTTTCATCGATTCCATTTTCCGGAAGGAGGCCCGATGAGAGAAGAGAATCCCGCCGAAAACCGGTCGAACAAGGACCGCCGAGGGAGCGACCGCCGGAGCGCCGGCGAACCCAAATCCGATTCCGAGCGCCGGGTCGGCGACCGCCGCAAGCATGAGAGGCGGATTTATCAAAATCCCAAGCAATTGAATTTCATCCGTTTTTTGAAGGAAAAGGGCCTTTATCCCTATGAAAAGGCCTATGACCAGCCCGACGGCCCCGAGGTGATCTTCGAGGGAAAGAACATCATCAACCTGGCCTCGGTCGATTATTTCAATTTCGCCCAAAACAGCGAGATTAAAAAGGCCGCCTGTGCGGCCGTTAAGAAATACGGGGCCGGCGGCTTCTCCTCCCGATACTCCATGGGGAACCTGAGAATCCACATGGACCTGGAGGAGAAGCTGGCCGAGTTTATGGGCAAGGAAAGCATCCTGATTTTCAATTCCGGATACCTGGCCAACCTCGCGGTCATCACCTCGATCATGCCCAAGAACGCGACGATTTTTCTCGACCAGAAATGCCACTTGAGCATCCATCACGCCTGCCTGCTTTCCGGGAAGAAATACCATCGGTTCGGGAACAACGACATGGCCGCCCTGGAACGCATGCTCCAGGCGCACCGCGACGACCCGGAAAAATGGATCGTCACCCTGGGCGTCTTCAGCTCCAACGGCATCCTCGGGAAACTGGATGAGATCGCCGTCCTGGCCCGCAAGTACAAAGCCCGGATCTTCATCGACGACGCCCACGGCGTGGGCGTTTACGGGGACCGCCTGCGCGGCGCGGCCGAGCATTTCGGCGTCCTGGACGAGGTCGACCTGATCATGTGTCCGTTCCAGATGGCCTTCGGGAACATCGGCGCTTTTCTCGTCGGCAAGCGTTATCTTCTCCAGCCGGCCCACACCGAGACCTGGCCGTACATCTTCACCTACAACATCCCCCCGGTCTGCGCCGTGAGCATCAGAAAAGCTCTCGAGATCCTCGACCGAAAAGGGGCTTCCCTGCAGAAAAAGCTCCGGCGGAACGTGGCCGCTCTCCGCGATCGTTTGAAGGCCATGGGTTACGAGATCCTCAACCCCGAGGGCCATATCATCCCCATTCTAATCGGCGATGAAGTGCTGGTCTGCCGGTTCGCCCATTTCCTGTTCGAGCGCGGCGTCTGGGTCCAGCCGTTTTTCTACCCGGCCGTCCCCAAGGGAAAGGCAATGGTCCGAGTGACCTGCACCATCGGCCATACGTTCCAGGAGTTGGAGAGGGCGGCCGGGATTTTCGCCGAAGCCCGCAAGAACCTCGGCCTGGAGTAAGACAGGGCATGCCGTATGTCTCGTTATCCGCCGCGTCGCTGTGCCTCCTCGTCGGCTTTTTTGTTTTTACCAAGGGCCCGGGCAAGCCGGTCAACCGCTATTTCTTCCTCTATAACATCCTCATTTTCATCTGGAACAGCGGAGATTTCGTCATTCCGCAACTGGGGGGCAACCCCTCGGCGGCGCTGGCCTACGACCGTTTTTCCCAGGTCGGAGGCATTCTCATCCCTCCCCTGTTCATCGTCTTCTACCTAACCCTGACCGGGCATTCGTTCAAGGAGATTTCCCGGCTCCCGGCCTTTCGCTTGTTCGCCGCCCTGGCCGTCGTCCTGCTGTGTTTCATCCCGACCCCCCTGCTGATCAAGAGCGTGGAGGTCCATCCGTTCAAGGAGATTCCGGGCAGCCTCCTGGTCTTGGAAATCGCCGTCTTCGTGGCCAGCATCTTCTTCTGCCTGGGCCATTTATACAAAGCCCGTAAAATGTCCAGTCCGGCCCAGCGATCCCGCCTGACATTCTTCGGCTTCGCCATCCTCGTCGGGATCTTCAGCGCCGTCGCCTGGTTCGTGGCCATTTCCTTCTTCCCCGGCCTCTCGACGAATTTCATCTACGTCTTTGAAGTCACCTATGTGCTCCTGACCGCGGTGGCGATTCTCCGCCACCACTTGATGAACATCGACGTCATCGTCAAAAAGACCGTGGTCTATACGGTCCTGAGCACCTTCGTCATCGGAATCTACGTGGCGATCATCCTGGTTTTCGAAACCATCTTCCGTTCGATCACCGGCGAAGTCTCCCTGGTCGAAAAGATCATCGCCGCCGTCATCATCACCGTGACCTTTCAGCCGGTCCGTCTCCTCATTGAAAAATTCATCGACCGGCTGTTCTTCAGGGACAAGTACGACTACCAGGACGCCCTGGCCCAATTCACCCGGTCCCTCGGCTCCGTCCTGGACCTCCGGGAGCTGGTCAACCTGATCGTTTCCATCTCGGGGATCATGCGGGCCAAGAGCCTGGCCGTCCTCCTCCGGGACGAAGAACTGGGGCGGTTCAAGCCCATCGCCTCGACCGGCCTTCCGCCCGAGATCCATGCCGTCGGCTACGACGATTTCAGCGATATCGTCCGGAAATTGAATACGGTCAAGAACGTCTTCACCGCCGATGAAATCGAACGGGCGGCGGCCGAAGGCGGTTATCCCTCGCTTGTCCGGGAGACCGCCTCCCTCGGGGCCGAGGTCGTCATCCCGGTTTTCGTCAAGGGCGAGCTTCAGGGCATTTTATTCCTGGGGCCGAAGCTGTCCGAGGAAGGCTATGATAGAAGCGACCTCAACCTTCTTCGGACTCTGGCCGACGAAGCCGGGATCGCCTTCGAGAACGCCAAGCTGTACGGGGACGTCAAGCGGACCTATTTCGAGACTGTCCAGGCCCTGGCCCAGGCGATCGAAGCCAGCGACGAGTACACCCGCGGCCATTCCGACCGGGTCACGAAAATCGCCGTGGAAATCGCCAAGCGGCTCCAGTTGAGCCGGGACAAGATCGACACCCTGAAATTCGCCGGGATCCTCCACGACATCGGCAAAATCGGCGTCATCAAGGAAGTGCTCCATAAGCCCGGCAAGCTCAGCGACCTCGAATTCTCCCTCATCAAGCTGCATCCGAAGCTGGGCGAGGAGATCATAAAACCGGTGGCGTTCCTGGACAAGATCCGGCCCATCATCCGCCACCATCACGAGCGGTTCGACGGGCAAGGATATCCCGACGGCCTTGCGGGTGAGGACATTCCCCTGATGTCCCGGATCATCGCCGTCGCCGATACCTTCGACGCCATGACCAGCCATCGGCCCTACAGAAGCGCCCTGAGCCGTGAAGTCGCTCTGGCCGAAATTAAGAAATGCTCCGGAACCCAACTCGATCCCAAGGTCGTCGTAGCGTTCCTGGACCTCCAGGACGTCGCGCCCTGAACCCGGACCGAAAGGGCCCGCAGGCGCTTCAGCCCTGGGCGCCCTCGGGAGCTTTCTTTTTCTCGGGCTTGGCCTTCTTCTCCTTGCCCGCATCCTGGCCCTTTTCGGCCTTCCGGTCCTTCCCGGGTTGTTTGTCCTTGACCGGGGGCGCCGCCTCGCGGGGAGCGGCCGCCCGTTCGGCCTTGATTTTGGCCATGTCTTCGTTTTGCTTCTCCAACTCGGCCAACCGCTTCAACCTGTTTCCGACGGCCTTGACCTCCGCGCGCCATTTCCTGACGAGCGGATCCCGGCCGGTCTGGGCGGGGGTTTTCCCCTTTCCGGCCAAGAAGGCCAATCGATCCTCGAGCGTCTTTTCGAAACGGGCTTTCTGCCGCAGAGAGTGTGATTTCTTCATGGATTCCATATCGTCCTCCTCTTCGATTTTTTCAACGGTTCGGGCGGACAGGCCTCCGCCCAGCCCGTATGTATACCAGGGTTTTCGGCAAAAAGCCATTGCCGATTGACACATCTGCAATTCCCGGGGGATAATCCGGCCTGGTAGAGAGGCCGAATGTTCGAAGGCCAAAGGAGAGGCGCCGTGGCGAGGATCAAGACAATTCGGCCTGTTGGTCTATTCATCGTCCTGTCCTTGCTCTTCGCCGGCCGGGATGTTGCCGCTCCGGCGGTTTCCGCCCGGACGGCCGGCCGCTTGAAAGTCGCCCTCATCTTCGACCTCGGCGGCCGCGGCGACGGAGGATTCAACGACTCGGCCTATCGCGGCCTGGACCGGGCGGTCAAGGAGCTCGGCATCGAAGCGGTTCTCCGGGAACCTCGCCGGAACCTCGAGCGGGAGATGTCTTTGAACGAAGCGGCCGCTTCCGACGCCGGCTTGATCATCGGCGTCGGCTTCAACTTCTCCGACCGGATGAGCGACCTGGCCGCCAGATTCCCCGGAAAGAAATTCGTCTGCGTGGACTACGGCCGGAAATACGACTTGTCCGGACGTCCCGTTCCGCTTCCGGCCAACCTGGCCGGCCTGCGCTTCAAGGAAGAGGAGGGGTCCTATCTCGTCGGGTTGATCGCCGCCCTGAAAAGCCGGACGGGCAGGATCGGTTTTCTCGGGGGAATGGACGGACCGATCATCCGCAAATTCGAGGCCGGTTACGCGGCCGGGGCAAGGTCCGTCCGGCCCCGGATCGTCATCTTATCCCGGTTCGCCGGTATCACCGCCCGGGCGTTCAACGACCCGGCCAAGGGATACGAAATCGCCACGGCCATGTTCAAGGAGAACGCCGACGTCGTCTATCACGCCGCCGGGGCTACGGGCGCCGGCCTCTTCCGGGCGGCCAGGGAAGCGAAACGCTGGGCGATCGGAGTCGACGTCGATCAGTCGGCTCAGGCCCCGGGCCTGGTCCTCACGAGCATGACGAAAAACGTCGACGTGGCCGTCTTTGAAACCATCAAAGCCGCGGCTCAGGGCCGCTTTTCGGGCGGATTGCATACGTTCGGCTTGAAGGAAGACGGCGTCGGCTTCATCCTGAACGACCTGAACAGGGGGCTCATTCCGGCCGAAGCTCAGGCCGAAGCCCGGTCGGCCCGGGAAAGGATCATCACCGGGAAAATCTCCGTTCCAACCGCGGGGGCGGAGAAGCCGAGGCTCGAGCAGCGCGAGCTTCAAGCGGTCCTTTTCGGGCTGAAGGTCGAAATCGCCTCGGTCATCGACCTGCTCGACGCGGAGCTTCGGCGCGGCGCCGAAGCCCTGTCCGTCTCGGGTCTGGTAGGGGTTCGGGCTCGGGACGTGCTGAGGCGGCTGTATGAAACCCAGCCGTATATCATCGATTGCGAGGCGGCCAGCGACCGCGGCATCATGCTGACC
>JAFGEN010000197.1 GCA_016931595.1 Candidatus Aminicenantota bacterium
ATGGCAAGAAGATTCGTCGATGATCTGGTCATTGTTCTGGCCGGGGAAGCCGGACAGGGCATCCAATCGATCGAACACATCCTGGCCCATTTATTGAAAAGGAGCGGCTATCACTATTTCTCGGCCTCCGAGTTCATGTCGCGGGTGAGGGGCGGCGCCAATTCGACCGAAATCCGGGTGTCTTCCAAACAAGCGGCCGGCTTTCTCGAACGCATCGACCTGTTGATCCCCCTGCATAAGGAATCCATCGCTCGTTTGGAAAAACGAATGACGCCGGACACGGTGGTGATTGGAGAAAAAGAAAAACTCAACGTCCAGGGGATGATCGATATCCCCTTTACAAAGATGGCCATGGAAATCGGCAACGCCGTTTTTGCCAATACGGTGGCCGCCGGATGTCTTTGCGGACTTTTAAACGTCGGCGAAACAGAGTGTGCCGACTTCATCGGGGAATACTTCTCGGGCAAACGTGAAGAGATCAAGAACGGGAATCTGGCGGCGATCAAGAAAGGATACGCGGCCGGGAGAGGGCTTGCCGGGATCCGGGTTGAAATACGGAGAAACACCGAGGTGCGGTCCGACCTGCTGCTCACCGGCTCCGATGCGGTTGCGCTGGGAGCATTGGCCGGGGGATGTGATTATGTTTGCGGATACCCGATGTCCCCGTCGACCGGAGTTTTAGAAAAGATGGCCGAGTACTCCAAAAAATTCGCCATCATCGTTGAACAGGTCGAGGACGAAGTCGGCGTCGTCAACATGGCTCTGGGCGCCTGGTACGCGGGGGCTCGGGCCCTGGTTACGACTTCCGGCGGCGGCCTTGCGCTGATGGGCGAAGGAATCAGCCTCGGCGGGATGATCGAATCGCCGTTGGTCGTCCACCTGGCGCAGCGCCCTGGCCCGGCGACCGGACTTCCCACCCGGACCGAACAGGGCGACCTCGACTTGGTCTTATCCTCAGGTCACGGCGATTTTCCCCGCATCATCCTGGCCCCGGGAACAATGGCGGAGGGATTCGCCTTGACCCAAAAAGCCTTCAACCTGGCGGCCAAATATCAGGTCCCGGTCTTTGTTTTGACGGATCAGTATTTTGTCGATAGCCGGTGCAATACGCCTCTCTTTTCATTGGATCATGTCAATGTTGAAAAATCGATCGTTGAAACGGATGAAGATTATCAACGATTCGCTCTTACAAATAACGGCGTCTCGGCCCGCGGCCTTCCGGGGTACGGATCCGGAACCGTTTGTGTCGACAGCGACGAGCACGATGAAAGCGGACAGATCAGCGAAGACCTTGATCTGCGAACCAAGATGGTCGACAAGCGTCTCCGCAAATTCGCCGCCCTGCGGGCGGAGATCATTCCGCCGCGGCTGGTCGGCAGCGAACACTATCGGACATTAATCCTCTGTTGGGGTTCAACATTCAATACCGTATCCGAAGCGGTTGACGTTCTTGGGGACAAGGAAATCGCCGTGTTGCATTTTTCCTGGGTGTTTCCCTTGCCGGAAAACACGGGCGATTATTTAAAGAAGGCCTCTCGGGTCATCGTCGTGGAAAACAATTCGTCCGCCTCAATGGCCCGGCTGATCAAGCAGACGACCGGATATGCCGTTGAAAATCGAGTCTTGAAATACAACGGGCTTCCATTCGCGGTGGAAGAAGTGAAAAACGAGATTCAGAAGCTCATGATGGCCGGAGGATCTCATGGATAACGTGTTTGATTTTGAAAATCAAATCGATATCGCTTGGTGCCCGGGCTGCGGCAACTATTTGATTCGCAAAGCCTTGCTGGCCGCGCTCAAAGAACTGGACCTGGCCAAAGAGAAGGTGGTTTTGGTTTCGGGAATCGGCCAGGCCGCAAAAATGCCGCAGTACATCAACACGAGCTATTTCAATGGCCTGCACGGACGCGGGCTTCCGCCGGCAACCGCGATCAAGGCCTGCAATCCGGAACTGACCGTGATCGCCGTCGGGGGTGATGGCGATATGTACGGCGAAGGAGGAAACCATTTCCTGCATACCGCCCGGCGCAATCCCGATCTCACGTTATTTGTTCATGACAACATGGTTTACGGGCTCACCAAAGGTCAAGCCTCGCCGACTTCAAGGCCCGGGATGAAAACCCCCGTTCAGGTTTTCGGCGTGTTTGAAAAGCCGCTGAATCCCATCGCCCTGGCCGTTTCCCTGGATGTCCCATTCGTCGCCAGGGTTTTTTGCGGCGATGTGGAACAGACGAAGGATGTCATGAAAAAAGCCATTCTTCACAAGGGATTCGCCATGGTGGACATCTTTCAACCCTGCGTGTCATTCAATAAAACGAATCACTTCAAATGGTTCAAAGAGAACACCTATGATTTGGCGGCCGATTACGATCCATCCGACCGGGTCGGAGCCTTTAAAAAATCCCTGGAGGAGGAGCCGTTTCCTCTCGGCATCATTTATCAAAACGATTCGCGCAAAACATTCGAGGAAAACCTTGCCGTATACGAAACGAACGGGTTGCCGCTCTATCGAAGGGAAGTCGATATGAAAATGGTCGAGGCCGAGATCAAGGCCATGGCCTGAAATTGACACTCCAGGGGCTTTGACCTAATCTAGGAAGCGGGAATCTTTATGTCGACTTTCATCTGCCGGGTCGCCGATGAGGCCGGGGCGGTCTCCAGCCGTGCGTATCCGGCCGCCTCCCCGGACGACTGCCGGCGTCATTTCGAGGCGGAAGGCTTCTTGGTTCTGTCGGTCCGGCGGGACTGGCGGAAGCTCACCATGTCCCTCGGCGGGGGGGAAAAACGAATTAAACCCCGCGATTTCATCATGTTCAACCAGGAGTTCACGGCCATGATCCGGGCCGGTTACCCGGTGCTGCGCTGTCTGGAGGCGATCGGCGGCCGGACGAAAAATCAGGGTTTGAAACATGTCCTGGGCCGGGTCGAAAACGACATCCGCCACGGCAAGCCCCTGTCCGAGGCGTTCGCCCCTTTCGAGGACCGGTTTTCCAAGGTCTATACGGCCGCCCTGATGGCCGGAGAAATCTCCGGGACCCTGCCCGAGACCATCACCCAGTTCATCGCCTATGCCAAAACTGTCGACCGAACCGCCCGCCGGATCCGCTCGGCCATGACCTACCCGACGCTGATTATCTGCTTTTCCATCGTCCTGCTTTTCATCCTTCTGAATTTCGTCCTGCCCAATTTCCAGGAGTTTTACGCCGATTTCGAGACGGACCTTCCGTACCTGACTTCCCAACTCATCGCGTTTTCGGCCTTCGCCCGCCGGAACATCGTCGTCTGGCCGCTCTTGATCGCCGCGGGGATTTTCTTGTTCTGGAAAATGAGGAGGACGCCGTCCTGGCGGCGGCGCTGGGACGAATGGAAGTTCAAGGTCCCGGCGGCCAAGCCGTTAATCGTCGAATCCTCGGTCTCCCTGTTTTCCCGGACGCTGAGCCTGCTGCTGGGGGCCGGGGCTTCGCTGGTCGAGTCGATCGGCCTGGCCGCCCAGGCCATCCCCAACAAGTTCCTGGTCTCCCGGATGGACCCCGTCCCGTCCGGCATTCGAAACGGCGAGGCGCTGTCGGACGCCCTGGGCAAAGCGGGCTTCTTTCCGGCGATGGCCCTGGACCTCATCCGGATCGGCGAGACTTCGGCCAACCTGGGCGGCATGCTTCGAGAGCTGGCCGATGTGACCGAGGAACGGATTCAGCAGAAGCTCGACACCCTGGTCTCGCTGGTCGAACCCGTGGTCATCATCCTGACCGGGGTGCTGGTGGCCGGAATGCTTCTCTCCGTCTATCTTCCGATGTTTCGCATTATCCAGGTGGCCCGCTGACATGAAAACCTCCCCGTCCAAAACCCCCCTCCCAAATGACGAGGCCGAAGCCCGAAAGCTGGCCGAACGCTGCGGCGTTCCGTTCACCGACCTCTCCGGCGTCCGGATCGACCGGGACCTGGTCCTCTCGTTTCCGGCCGAATTCCTCTACCGGTCGAACTTCGTGCCGCTCGCCGTCGAGGGCGAAACGCTGCGGATCGCCATCGCCGACCCGTCCGACCTGGAGACGATCGACGCCGTCCAGACTCTTTCCGGGAAAAAGGTCGCGGTCACGGCGGCCGCGCCCCGGGCCATCCAGGAGGCCCTCCGCAAGAGCGAGACCGCCCTCCAGGTCCTCAAGGGCGCGACCGAGGGCTTCATCCAGCAGCTGGTGGAGAAGGACGGCGGCGAGGAAGAGGAAGTCATCTCGCTGGAGAAGCTGGCCGGCCAGGACGGCTCGATTATCAAGCTGGTCAACACGATCATCTTTACTGCCGTCCAGAAGCGGGCTTCCGACGTCCATATCGAATCCAAGGACGACAACGTCCACGTCAAATACCGGATCGACGGCGTCCTGGGCGAGGCCATGGAGCCGATCGACAAGAAATTCCAGGCCCCGATCATCTCTCGGATCAAGGTCATGTCGGACCTGGACATCGCCGAGCGGCGGGTTCCCCAGGACGGCCGGTTCCGGCTGAAGATCAAGGACAAGACCATCGATTTCCGCGTCTCGATCATGCCCAGCATCTACGGCGAGGACTCGGTCATCCGGATCCTGGACAAGGAGATGATCACCGAGGCCATATCCGAGCTTCGCCTGGACCTTCTCGGCTTCTCCGACGACGTCCTCAGGCGGTTCCGCCGCTACATCGCCCAGCCTTACGGAATGGTCCTGGTGACCGGCCCGACCGGGAGTGGCAAGACCACGACGCTCTACGCCGCCCTGACCGAGATCCGCTCGCCCGAGGACAAGATCATCACCATCGAGGACCCGGTCGAATACCAGGTCACCGGCATCACCCAGGTTCCGGTCAACGAAAAAAAAGGCCTGACGTTCGCCCGGGGGCTGCGCTCGATCCTCCGGCACGACCCGGACAAGATCATGGTCGGGGAGATCCGCGACCCGGAGACGGCCCAGATCGCCATCCAGTCGGCCCTGACCGGGCACCTGGTCTTCACCACCGTCCACGCCAACAACGTCTTCGACGTCATCGGCCGCTTCATCCACATGCAGGTCGACCCCTACAGTTTCGTCTCGGCCCTCAACTGCATCCTGGCCCAGCGGTTGGTCCGGCTCCTCTGCCGGAAATGCCGGACGGCGCTCCGGTACCCGGACGAGCAGCTTCGGGAATCGGGCCTCGACCCGGCCATCTACCGGGACAAGGATTTTTACGAGTCTTCCGGCTGCCCCGACTGCGGGTTCAGCGGCTACCAGGGCCGGACGGCGATCGCCGAGGTCCTGGACCTTTCGGACCCGATCCGGGAGATGATCCTGATCCGGAAACCCCTCTCCGAGGTCCGAAAGACGGCCAAGGCCGAGGGGATGACCTCGATCCGGGACGTCGGGATGGGGAAGGTTCTGGCCGGTTTGACCAGCCTCAAGGAATTGAATAAAGTCACCTTCGTGGAATAAAGGGAATCCCATGGGTTTAGGCAGCGCCTTGATGCGGTATTTGACGGCGCCCCCCGTCCCCTCGACCGCGTTCCACCTCGGCCCCGGCTATCTCGGCGGCCTCCGCCGCTCCCGAAAGACCGGGTCGGTGAAGGGCTCGGTCCTGCGGCCGGTTTCGGCCGGCATCCTCGAGTTTTCCTTCGACCGGCCGAATATCGTCCGGCCGGAGGCCTTTCTCTCGATCGTCAAGGATTCGGTCCGCCGCTTGGGCGGGACCGAAGGGCCGGCGGCCCTGCTTCTCCCCGAAACATGCGTTAAAACCGCCTTGCTTTCGTTCGAATCGCTGCCGGCCGGTCCGGAGGAACGCGAGAAAGTCGTCCGCTGGAAGCTGCAAAAAACCCTGCCTCTGGCCGGGGCCGAAACCCGGCTTTCATTTGCCGTCCACCAGGCGGAAGACGGGGCCAAGGCGTTTTGCGTCGTGGCCCGGGAAGCCGTCGTCCAGGAATATGAGCAGGTATTGGCCAAGGCCGGCCTGAGCGTCCGGCTGATTGGAATTCCGACCCCGGCCCTTCTGGGGTGCCTGCCGCGAAACGGCGCTTCGAGCTTCCTGGTCGTTAACGTCGAACGCGATCATTTCGCCGCCCTGGCCGTCATCGGAGGCGAACCCTTCCTGTTCCGGGTCAAGCCTCTCTCGCCCGACACCCTTTGGGCTGAAGCCGCCGACGAGACGGCGGCCACCATTCGGTTCCTCGAGGAGCGGGAGAAGACACGGATCGAAACGGTCTGGCTGCGGCCGGCCGGCGGAGGCGAGTCGGGCGTTTCCCTCATCCAGGAAAAGGCCGGGCGCCGCGTCCGCACGCTTCCGGGCGATGCTCCTTCCGGCCTTCCCCCGGACGAGAAAATCTCCCTGGCCGCGCTTTTGGGATATCTCTCATGAACGGCCCGCTTCGCCTCCCCCTCAACCTGGCCACCCGGCCGCTCCGAAACCGGCGGCTGTTCCGGACGGTCGCCGGCTGTTTGGTCGTCCTGTTCCTGCTTTCCGGGGGCGCCGCGGCTTATTTCCTTGTCCGGTCCGCCGGGCGGGCGAAGGCCGACGCCCGCGTTTCCGCCGACCTCGAGCTCCGCATCCAGGCCGCGGGAAAGGAACGTGCGGAAAAAGAAGGCCTGGCCAAGGAGTCCATCAAGCAAAACAGCGTGCTGGCGGCCGAAGTCAACACGGCCATCGCCCGGAAGAATTTCAGCTGGGTGGAATTTTTCGCCCTCCTGGAGGAGGCCCTGCCGCCGGATTGCTCCCTCGCCGCGGTCAACGCCCTCGAGCTTTCGGGCCCGGGCCTGCACGTGTCGATGAGGGTCATCACCCCGGACCTCCCAAGGCTTCTGACCCTAATCGAAAACCTGTCCTCCCGGCGCTTTTACGGCGTGACCATGAAAAACGAAACGGCCGGCGGCGGCCGCCTGATCAGCGAAATAGGATTCGACTATGATGGATCTCGTTAAGCGGCTGGCGGACCGGGAGAGGCGGATCGTCTCCATTCTGGCCGCCGTCTTCGGCAGTATCGTCATCCTTCTTGTCGTTTTCGGCGTCCGGGCCCGCCTCGATGCCGGCCGGGCGGCCGCCCGCCGGGCCTCAATCGAAGCGGAATGGAGAACGGCCGACCGGGACCGGAAGGCGGCCTTGGCCCAATGGAACCGCTGGGTTCAGGCCGAGACGGATCTTCAGGAACTCGGCGGGAAGTGGTTTTACGACCGGGCCGAAGGGATCGGGGAGATCCGGGCGGACCTTCGGGAAGTCCTGGCCAAGGCCGGAGTGGCGGCCATGGATTTCGAATACGGGGAGACGGAGATCGTCAGGGGGCGGTTGCGCCGGGTGACCGTCCGGTTCGCCTGGGGCGGGGCTTACCCCGCTTTCCGCCGCCTCCTGGAAATCGTCGAAAACCATCCCCGGTCCCTGAATGTGGCCCGGATCGAATTCCGGAATATCGGGGGAACCCCCGGCTATGTCGAAGCCGGGATCGTCCTGGAAGGATATGCGGCCGGTGAGTAGCCTGATGCGTTCGATTCGGGGCGCGGCGGGTTTTCTGGCCGCGGCGGCCGCGCTTGTCTTCGCCCAGGCCCCGGCGGAGAAAATCGCCCCTCCGCTTGTCCGCCGCGACCTCGTCCGGACCGCGGCACGCACGTTTCCGGAGATCAAGAGGGACCTGTTCTCGACGGCCCGCTTCTCCGCTTCTTTCGCTGCCGGTCAGCCCGCGGGTTTCATGCCCGGCGGAGGGATGCCGCCTGTCGGGGAGCCCCCCCCTCCGCCGCCGGCCGTCGTCCGTTACGTCGGTTACATCAAGTACGCGGCCGCGGACAAGCCGGTCGCCCTCGTCCTGATCAACGGCGAAGCCTGGGCCGTTTTAGAGGGGGAGACGCTCGGGAACGGCTGGACGGCCGTCCGGGTGACGGAGAACGAGGTCGAGCTGCGGGATCCCGAGGGGAAAAACCAGGTGTTCCTTTATCAACCCGGGCAAGGAGAAGGCTCATGAAAAAAGCGATTGCCATGGCGATCGTGACTCTTCTGGCGGCGGCGGCCTGTGTGACCCTCAGCCCGGTTTACCGCCAGGGCGTCCAGGCGGAGATGGCCAAGGACTGGGATGCGGCGATCGCCTTTTATGAGAAAGCTTCTCTCCTCAACCCGAAGGAAGCTGTCTACCGGCTGGCCCTGGCCCAGGTCAAGGTCAAGGCCGGGATGTTCTACGTCGAGGAAGCGAGGCGCGAACTGGCCGCCGGGAACAAGGAATTGGCCGAGGCCCTTTACAACAAGGCCATCTCCCTGAACCCGCGCGACACGGCCCTGGCCTTCGAGGCGGCGCGGGCCCTCTCCCCCGAAGCGAAAAAGCCCGAGCCGGTCTCGACGAAAATCGAATTTCCGATCAAGCTTGCGGCCAAGGAAGGGGTTCTCGACATCCGCCTCTCGGCCGAGACCTCGCTTCGGGCCGTGTTCCAGTCGCTGGGCCGGGCCGGCGGGATCAATATCATCTTCGACGAGACCTTCCGCGACACCCCTTATCGGACGGATCTCACCAATGTGACCTTTGAGCAGGCCCTGACTTCGGTTTGCCAGGCGACCAAAAACTTTTACCGCATCCTGGACGAAAAGACGGTGATCGTCGCCCCCGACAATCCGAACAAGCGGACCCAGTACGAGGTCCAGTGCATCAAGACCTTTTTTCTGTCCAACGCCGACGCCCAGCAGATGGGTGCTTCCCTGACCAACATGCTTCGGGGGACGGGCAAGATTCCACTCATCTTTTTCGACAAGGCCCTCAATTCCATCACCATCCGGGACACCCCTCAGGTGGTCGAGATGGCCGAGAAGCTGATCAGGCTGTGGGACAAGCCCAAGGGCGAAGTCGTCATCGACATCGAGATCATGGAAGTCTCCCGGACCCGGCTCCGCCAGCTCGGCATCAACCTGGATACGAACACCATCGGCGTGCGTTACGGCGAGCCGACGGACGGCGACACGACCGCCTGGTGGAATATCAAGAGTCTCGACTTGAGCCGGGGGGCCAATTATTACATGACCCTGCCCTCGGCCTACCTCCAGTTCCTGGAGACCGATTCGGACACCAAGGTCGTGGCTCAGCCGCGGCTTCGGGGCATGGCCGACGAGGAGCTTCACCAGCTCGTGGGAGAGCAAATCCCGGTCCCGCAGACGACGTGGAGCCCGATTGCGGCCGGGGGGTATAACCAGCAGCCGGCCACGACGTTCAACTATAAGGATGTCGGCATCGACATCAAGTTCACTCCGAAAATCCATATTGAAGGGGACGTCAGCCTGGCCATGGAGATCAAGGTGACCTCCCTCGGCGGCAAGGGTTACGCCGATCTTCCGATCATCAACACCCGCGAACTCTCGGGCTCGCTCCGTCTCAAGGACGGGGAGACGGCGATGATGGCCGGCCTGCTTCGCGATTCCGAGAGAAAGTCCGTTAAGGGGCTCCCCCTCTTGAAGCGGCTGTTCGGGTCCGAGGATGCGACCATCGAGCAGACCGATATCATCATGACCATCACCCCTCATATCATCCGGTCCGTCCCGATGGAGAAAGGGGATTCCGATGTCCTCTGGGTGGACCTGGACCCCACAGCCGGAAGCTCGGCGGCCGAAGCCGCGGGCATGGCGGCTATGACCTACCCGGTCCAGGACATGTCCAACCTGGCCGGCCGGACCCGGCCGGGAAGCGAGAGCCGGAACAATATCCTCCTCGGGCCATCCGCGATGAACGTCACCGTCGGGCGGGAGTTCCGGCTCACCGCAAGCGTCCAGACGGACCGGGAAATCGGAATGATCTCCTTAACCCTGAATTTCGACCCCCGCATCGTGAACATCAAGAATGTCATCGACGGCGGTCTCGGCCGGTCGCTCGGGGAGAACGCGCCGTTTCTTCAAAGCTTCGACAATGCCGTCGGCACCTGCACCATCGGCTTCAACAGCCCCCAGGCCGGGAAAGGCGTTCGAAGCGGCGGCCCCCTGGCGGCCATCGTTTTCGAGGCCAAGGCGCAGGGGGAAGCGGTCGTGTCCGTGGGCCAGGTCCTGGTGGCTGACCCTATGGGCCAGGCCTTGACCTTCCAGACAGGCCGGTCCCGGATCGTGGTGCGTTGACCACGATCCTGACCGGGCCGAAAGGCGGCGGAAAAACAACATATCTTGCGGCGGCGATCCCGCTCCTCCGGGAGCGCGGGATGACCGTGGCCGGGTATCTCAGCGAGCGGGTCATGGCGGGCGCGGATGTCGAAGGATATGACCTTTCGGATTTGCGGACCGGGGAACGGTTGCGGCTTCTCCGGCGCGCCTCCTGTCCTGAAGGGGAGACGGTGGGACAATTCGCCGTCGATCCGGCGGGATTCGCCGCGGCCGGGAGGATCATCGCCCGAAGCCGGCCGACGGAGCTGTTCGTTTTGGACGAGTTGGGCCGCCTGGAGCTTTCGGGCCGGGGTGTCTGGCCGGCGGCCGGGCCGATCCTGATGGAAAAGGGCCGGAATGTGCTGGTCGTGATTCGGGAGGGACTCCTGGATCAATACCTCGCGCTTTTTTCTGCAGCCGGCGGCCCGGCCGTTTCCGTGGTTCGGCTTCCGGCTTCGAAAGACCCCGAAATCCTGGTCCGGGCCGTTGCGGAGAATCGGAATTGAACGGCTGCTGCGGAAAAACGATCTCCGTTCGGGTCCGTTTCTTCGCATATTTCCGAAAGGTCTTTGAGGGCAAGGAGCGGACCCTCGACCTCGATGCGGGAACGAAAGCGGGCGAGCTCCTGGCCCTTCTCGGCGACACGCCCGAGCGCCGGGCCGAGCTTTTCGAATCCGGCGGCGCCGTCTCCCCGCCCGTTCTCAAGGCGAAGCTCATCGTCATGATCAACGGCGTCGACCTGGCTTCGCGGGGCGGAGCAGCGGCCGAGCTTCGCGAGGGCGATACGGTGGCCATCTTTCCCTTGATGGGAGGGGGCTGATTCGAGTATTCTGTCTGATCATTCGGAAAGGAAAACGATAAGCATGAGCGGCGAGACGCACGGATTTTTCGGCCGGTGCCTCGAGGTCGATTTGACGGCCGGCGCCGTAGCGGTCCGGCCGCTTGAGGCTGCCGTCATCGCCGATTATATCGGCGGGCGGGGGCTGGCGACGCGCCTTTTCTGCGACGCAGTTGACCCCGCGGCTGATCCCCTCGGCCCGGAAAACGTCGTCGTCATCGCCGCTTCGCCCCTGGTCGGGACCAACGCCCCGACCTCGGCCCGCGGCCACATGGTCTTCAAATCCCCCTTGACCGGGTTCATCGGGACGTCCAATTCCGGCGGCGGCTGGGGATTCTCATTCAAGGCCGCGGGCTATGACGCCCTGGTGATCAAGGGCCGCTCACCCGATCCGGTCTGGGTCGATATCACCCCGGCCGAAGTCAAAATCCTTCCGGCCGGGAATCTTTGGGGCAAGGATATTCACGAGACGACAGCCGAACTGACAGCGGGCTTTGCCGCGGCGGACCGGCCGCGGGTCCTGTGCATCGGCCCGGCCGGGGAGAACCTCGTCCGGTTCGCCGTCGTGGCCAACGATAAAAACCGGGTCTATGGCCGGGGCGGCCCGGGCGCGGTCTGGGGGTCGAAAAACCTTAAAGCCGTCCGCGTCTCGGGCCGGGAGAAAATCCGGGTCGCCGACCCGGAGAAGTACAAATCGGGATACGACCAGGCCCTCTACCTGCTCCGCCAGGCGCC
>JAFGEN010000198.1 GCA_016931595.1 Candidatus Aminicenantota bacterium
AAACCCTGTGTTAAGTTTCACTTAACGGAGGGTGTCTCGATGCAAAACGTCCTTCCGCATAAAATTCGCAAGGCCCGGGAAGCGGCCCATCTCAACCAGGGCGCCTTCGCCAGGGCGGTGGGCCTGTCGTCCGAGTACATCTCCCTCCTGGAAGCGGGAAAACGAACCCCGTCGATGGCCACTCTGGAGAAAATGGCCGCCTTCCTCAACCGCGATATCACCTACTTCTTCCATGAAAAGCCGTCCCCTCCGGACGCCTTTACCATGCTTTTCCGGGCCGAGTCGGTCGACGAGAAAACCCGGGAGGAACTGATGCGGTTCCGCCGCTATTGCGACGATTACCTCCGCCTGGAACACATCACCGGCAGGCGCCTGGAGACGGCGCCCCTCTATTCCGGCCTTTCACCGGAGCGGATGGCCGATGAGGAGCGAAGGCGTCTGGGCCTGGGCGATGAGCCCATCCGCGACATTTTCGCCCTGATCGAAACCAACGGCTGCCGGGTCTACCGGATGCCGTTGCCCGAAGACTCCAAGGTCAGCGGCGTCTTCATCTATCTGGAGAACAAGGAGGCCGCGTTCGCCCTCATCAACAGCGGCCAGTCGCTCGGCCGGCAGGCCTTCAGCGCGGCCCACGAATACTGCCACTATCTCAAGGACCGGGGCGACGGGCCTGTTGTCGAGAGCTCCGATGTCTTTATCGACGAGTATGCCTCCCTCTACCATCCGCGGGAACCGTTCGCCCAAACCTTCGCCGCCCGTTTCCTCATGCCGCCGAACAAGATCCGGGAGCTGGTTGAGAAGGACTTCAAGTCCGTCCGGGTCACGTATGACCAGGTCCTCTACTTGAAGCGTTATTTCGGGGTCAGCGCCCTGGCGATGCTTCGGACTCTCCGCACCCAGGGCTTTCTCTCCAAGGGCCAGTACGACGAGTTCGCCCGGATCGATCCCGGGCCGCGGGAGAAAGATTTGTTCGGCCGGGGAAGCGAGGAAGAGCCGCCTCCGGCCGAGGCCGGAAGCGGCGAAGGAAGCGGCCGAAGCGGTGTGGCGGCGGGGGTGGAACACCTTCTGAACCGGATCCGCCGCAAACCTCTTCCGAGCGACCGGTACCGACTCCTCCAGAAGGAAGCGGCCCGGAAAGTCGCCCGCGACCGCGAGGTCCGCAAAGCCGTCCAGGGTACGCTGCCGACATAATCGGAAAGAAAGAGGAGGCGCCCATGAGAAAAATTCCCAAATGGCTGGTCATCTTCCTGGCCTTCGACGCGGTCGTCATCGGGGGCTATTTCGGATATAAGGCCCTTCGGCCGGGCGGGTCGGACGCTGCGGAGGCCTACGCCTGGGTGATCATCGACCAATCCTATGTCCCTAAAAACGACGTCGAGGCCTTCATCAAGACGGATGCGGATAACCGGGGCGCTCTTCCGGTCCAGATCCGGAACTACGGATCCGACCCCAAAATCCTGGGCCGGTTCAAGGGCCGGAAATATGCCAAACCGAGCGAAAAAACTCTGGAAATGCTCAACCAGGGATTGGACGACTGGATGATCGTCGACATCCGCTACAAGGCCGAAAACGACCGGGACGTCATTCGGACGATGCTGTATCTGTTCGTCAAGGGCGCCTGGATCGTGGGGGACACCGGAGAGCTGGTCGGGTCCTGATTATTGCATCCCGTCTTTCAGGATTCTTTTCAGATATTTGAGATCTTCCCGGTCTTTCGGTCTTCCGGCCGCCTTTTTCATCCGAATCATTGTTACCAAAGAGGGGAAAAAGACGGACGCTCTGCCGATCCGGCCCGGAATCCGGCTTTTCCAGACTTCCGGGAACGTGACGCCTTTGACAAACGGATGAATGTCCGTTTCAAGGGTGTATTGCCGGATGAGCACTTTATGGGTCATAAAATCTTCCGGCGTAAAATCGGCCAGGTCGTAACCGAACCGACGCAAGGCCCTCATGATTCTGAGGATATTGGCCCGGGAAGGTTTGACGAACAAGTCGATGTCCAGCGTCGCCCGGGCGTACCCATAAGCCGGGAACGCGGTCGCGCCGATAACAATGAACACGGCTTTATCGGCGTTTAGTAATTGAAGAAGCTGTTCGACGGCCATGATGCCTCAATAACGCCCGCATTTCCCGGCTCTTGCGCTCCATCAAACGGTACCGTTGAAGCGGAGTAAGGGAACGCAGAAAGGCTAATTCGAAGTCGATTTCCCGGGATTCATCCGTCGCTTTAAGGATGAGAATTCCCGGCGGCGACTCTCCGTTTTTCATATCGTTATTATAACATAGCCTGCGTCAGCCCGGCCTGGAGTATTGCGCATCAGCCACCCTCAGAGGGGCTTGATTTCCAGCATTCGGTCGATCCGGAAGGTCCGCATCTCCTCGCGCTCGCGGCAGTAGGCCCGGACCCCCTCGAACGATTTACCGGCGTACTCCATCTCCTCGACCGACTCCGGCCGGATCCGCCGCCGGCTCTTTGTGTCGTCCGGCTTCAGGTAGACGATCTCGATGTCCCGGTTGTCGGCGACGGCCTCCAGAACGAGACGTTTCTTCTCGTTGTACGACAGCCGCTCCTCGGCCCGGTCGTATTGGAAGCGGGTGAGGAACCGGGAGACCCGCCAGTCGGTCAGGATATGGGATTTGCCGATGGGCGTCTTCAGGACCAGGCCGCCGAAGCTGGTGCAGCGGCTCAGGGCGACATAGACCTGGCCGTGGGCGAACGTCCCCCGGCCGATGTCGACCACGACCTTGGGAAACGTCTTCCCCTGGCTTTTGTGGATCGTAACGGCCCAGGCCAACCTGAGGGGGTATTGGGTAAAGGCCCCGACGGCCTCGCTGACAATCGCTTTCTCTTCCGAATCGAGGGAGAAGCGGAACAGTTCCCAGATATTGGGCTTGACCTCGACTTCGCCGCCGTCGGCCAGTTCGACGACGATTCGGTCGTCTTCGCCCTTGTCATGGAGAACGCCCGTGACCCGCCCGATCGTCCCGTTGACCCAGCGGCCGCCCGGGTCGTTGTTGAGCAGCATCACCTGGGCCCCGACCTTCAGCTCGAGGCGTTCGTCGGTCGGGAGGGAGGAGCGCTCGAATTCGCCGTCGATCAAGCCTTCGTACGCATAGCTGCGGCCTGGCAGACGGTCCAGTTTCTCGCGGTTTCGGGCCGCGGCCAAGTCGTTCGTGCTGGTCAGGGTGATGTAGAAGTCGTCTTCGGGCGGAATAAACTCGGGGTCGAAGCGGGTATTGAGCCGGTCCAAATCGTCGGCGGTGACCGAACGGTTCCGGACGGCATTGAGCAGGCCGATGAAGTCGGCCTCGGTCTGGCGGTAGATCTTCTCCAGCTCGACGAATTCGAGGCGGAAGGAGTCCTTCAGAAGGCAGTGGGCCGAGAAGAAATACGGCGTCTCGTAATGGAGGATGAAGAGCTGCTTTTCCCCCCGGGTGACGACCGGGGGGAGCTGGTAGAGGTCGCCGATGAAGATCATCTGGAGGCCGCCGAAGGGCTTGCGGGATTTCGGACCGTTCAGCCGGAGGAATTTTTCGACGCAGTCCAGGAGATCGGCCCGCATCATCGAGGCCTCGTCGATGACGACCGCCTCCAGCCGTTTGAACAAGGCGGCTCTTTCGGGGAACCGCTTGGCATTGATCTTTTTGACCTTGTCCAGGGTGACGTCGGGCTTGAAGCCGCAGAAGGAATGGATCGTCTGGCCGCGGACATTGAGGGCGGCTACGCCGGTCGGGGCGAGGACGGCAAGGCGCTTTCCCGTCGACTCCCGGAAATATTCGAGCAGGGTGGACTTGCCCGTCCCGGCTTTCCCGGTGATGAAAACGGATCGATCGGAACCCTCCATCCAGGCCAGGGCTTCCCGGAAGCGGTCGTTGATCTCGATGGATGATGGCAGCGTCATGTCCCGTCTAACCCGGGGGATACTCTACCCGAAGCGGACCCGGGTTTCAACGGGCCGGCCCGACGTATTAGAAAATACAGGAGCGCTTGTTCTTCAGGTTGTACTTCTGGTGGTATTCCTCGGCCCGGGTGAACGCCTCGGCCGGGGAGATCTCAGTCACGACATCCCGGCGAAACCGGCCGGACGCTTCGACCTCGGCCTTGACCGCCACGGCCTGCTTCCGCTGTTCTTCGGAGCGGGTGAAGATCGCCGACCGGTATTGGGTCCCGACGTCCGGCCCCTGACGGTTCTTCTGGGTCGGGTCGTGAAAGGAGAAAAAGGCCCGGACGAGGTCGGTGTAGGAAATCCGGGCCGGGTCGAAGACCACCCGGACCGCTTCGGCGTGTCCGGTGACCCCGGAACAGACCTGTTCATAGGTTGGATTGACCGTCCGCCCGCCGGTGTAGCCCGCTTCGGTTTCCAGGACACCGGGCAGTTGACCGAATTTTTCCTCCACTCCCCAGAAACAGCCGGCGGCGAAGATCGCCGTTTCCGTTTTCTTCGCTCCGGCTTCGGCCGGGGATTTGCGAAACTCCAGGGCGGCCGAGTTGATGCAGTAATGGCGGCCGGTCGGCGGGGGGCCGTCGTCAAAGACGTGGCCGAGGTGGCCGTCGCAGGCGGCGCAGCGAACCTCGGTCCGGACCATGCCGGCCGACCGGTCCTCGAGATAGAGGAGGGCGTTGGGAGCGGCGGTCTCAAAAAAACTCGGCCAACCCGTGCCGTGCTCGTATTTGGTTTGGGAGTTGAAGAGCAGCGCCCCGCAAGCGGCGCAGTGGTAATCGCCTGCCTCCCAAAAATCGTTATACTTGCCGCTCCACGGGGGTTCGGTCCCGCAGGCGATCATCACCCGGAATGTGTCGGCCGGGAGCGTTTTCTTCCATTCCTCCCGGCTTTTCTTGACCGTTTGAGCCATATCGGCGTCTCCTTGGGCCGGGGGCGGGGCAAAAGAAGACGGATCGGGGTGAAAAAGAGCCTGAACACCCCTCCATCCCGCCTCGGCCAGAACAAAGCTGGCCGCCAGAATCACGATCTTGGACCGTAGATTCATGTTCGACTCCTAATATACATAAATCCTACAAGAATAATATAGATTAAAAACGGATAAAGTCAAGCCCGGTCCGCTTCCGAAACGGCGACGAACTCGGGCCCGTCGGCGGGAGGCGGAACCGGGCGAGTGAATCCGCCGATCAGGCCGATGCCGGGGTCAGGGCCTTCAGTTTGCTCTCCAGTTCCGCCGGAGGGACTAAGCCGATGATCCGGTCGACTTCCTTGCCGCCGTTGAAGACGATTAGAGTAGGGATGGCCATGATGTTGAAGGACATGGCGATGCCGCCGTTTTCATCCGTATTGAGTTTGCGGAACTCGACCGACCCTTCGAATTTCTTGGCGGCTTCGTCGATCATCGGGCCCATCATTCGGCAGGGGCCGCACCAGGGAGCCCAAAAATCGACCACGACCGGTTTTTCGGACTTCAGCACCTCGGCTTCGAACGTCTGTTCGTTCGTTTCCTTCACGTTGCTCATCTGTCATTCTCCTCAAAAAGTAGTATGCGTAGGATCCGGGCGAGACGGGGGTCGGCCAGGCTGTAGCAGATCTTCGCGCCCTGGCGCCGGCCGGAAATGATTCCCGCATCCTTGAGAATTTTCAAGTGCTGGGACACATTCGGCTGGGAAATGTCCAGGACGGCTCCGGCCTCGGAGACGCAACAATCGCCCCGAAGAAGACGGATTGCCAGGTGAACCCGGGCCGGATGGGCCAAGGCCTTGAAGAAACGGGCGGCCTCGGCCGCGGCCCCCGCGTCTCCCGTCCCGGTCTTGCGGCCCCTGCATGTCTTGTTCATAACGATAATATTATATAAAGAAAATTGAATAAGTCAAGAGGGGAAGAAGATATTCCTTCGGCTATGGAATCCCGGACCCCGTTCGGTTAGAATAGCGTTTCAAGCGAGGAAGGCCATGGCCCAAAAAATCGTTGTGATCGACGACGACAAGGTGACCCGGAAACTCCTGACCGAGATCCTTGCTCGAAACGGCTACGAGGCGTTCGGAGCCCATGACGGCCAGGAAGGCCTGGCCCTTGTCAAATGGGAGATCCCCGAGCTTGTCATCACCGATCTCCTGATCCCTCTGGTCGACGGCATCGGAGTCTGCCAGCAGATTAAATCGGACCCCGACCTGGTCGCGACAAGGGTGGTCGTGATGTCGGCCCTTCGGAATCCGGTCCTGGTCCGGGAGGCCAAGGCCGCCGGGGCAGACGATTTTCTCGACAAGCCGATTAAAACCGAATTCCTTCTCGACCTGGTCAAGCGTTTGATCCCGGCCTGAGCTTTCCCGCCGGCCGCGTCGCCCGGCCCTTGACTTTGACTTTTGTTTTTCAATTTCGATATAATCATCCCGCTGGCTGGAGAGGATCTTTCGAGCCCCGCTTCCTTTTCAAACCTTGGCGCCTCGACAGCCAGCACTTCTCCTACTTCTTCTCCGGCGGCTTCTTTTCCTCAGGCTTCTTTTCCTCAGGCTTCCAGAGCTTGGACCTTTCCTTGAGGTGGTCTTTGAGGTCGAGGTGG
This sequence comes from Candidatus Aminicenantota bacterium, assembly GCA_016931595.1. Classification (GTDB taxonomy): domain Bacteria; phylum Acidobacteriota; class Aminicenantia; order Aminicenantales; family UBA4085; genus JAAZPG01. The sequence goes on from JAFGEN010000198.1 coordinate 6,505, forward strand.
GAGACGCCCTCGGTCATCCAGGCCGGGGCGGGCGCCCCCTTCAGCCAGTGATCGAACCACTCTTTCATCCGGACCGTGTAATCCCTCTGATTGGCGGCCTTGGACAGTCCGTGGTTCTCCCCGACATACTGGAGCATGATGACGGGCTTCTTCATCCGGCGGAGGGTGTTGTAGTATTCGATGCCCTGGTTCCAGTCGACCGCCCCGTCCTTGTCGTTGTGAAGGATGATCAGAGGAGTCTTGACTTTGGCCGCGTGGTAGACGGGGGAGTTCCGCTGGTAGGCTTCGAGGTTGTCCCAATACCCGCCCAGGAAACGGCCCTGGCTGCTTTCGAAAATGGCCATGTTTGCGCCGCCGGTGTTGAAATAGATCGAGCTGTACATCGAGATCATGTTCGTCAGCGGGGCTCCGGCCACGGCCGCGGCGAAATCGGCCTGGGTGACCAGGAAGGCGGTCTGGTAGCCGCCCCAGGAATGGCCTTGGAGCCCGACCTTGGACCGGTCGACCACCCCGGTGGCCGCCGCGGCATCCAGGGCCGGCAGGACGCACCAGGCGGCGCTCATGCCCGGGTCGTTGATCTTATAGGCGATGTCGGGATAGAAAACGGCGTACCCGTTGCTCGTGTAAACGGACTTGTTGAAGCCGTTGGCCGAGGGGGCGATGTAACGGTTGAACGATTGCGATGTCTTTTCATAATAATAGACGATCGTCGGGTAGGCCTTGCCTTTTTCGTAGCCGGCCGGGAGGAAGAGCGCTCCCTGAAGCCGGTTGGTCTTTCCGCTGGCCGGGTCGATCTTGTAATCGATGAGGATCTGGCCGCTTGACCAGAGGAAATCCTTCTGCTGTGGATTGGCCACGGTCAAGCGGACGGCCCCGGACAGCGAGGGTCCCGCGGCGCGCCAATCCGGATAATCGCGGAACGTCTCTCGGGTGTAGAGATAGGTCTCGGCCTTTCGAGCCTTGAGAAGTGCTCCGAATCCGGCGTCCTCCCACAGAAGGACCTTCGGCCCGGGCCTTCCTTTTTCGATCAGCGAAATCCCGGCTTTCTTCGTCCATTCGCCGTATGTCGAGACGTACATCGGCTTGGACAGGTCGATGCCCTTCTCCTCCCGGTCCACCTGCAGACGCCGCTGGTAGCGGATCCCGTCCTTGCGTCCATTGACGGTCAGGTTGACGCCGGGACCGCCCTTGGCGGAGACCGCCCAGATGTCCCATCCGTCGGAAAGCAGAACGGTCTGTCCGTCGACGGTCCAACCGACCGGGTAATCCGGGGGGTTCTTGACGTTGTGGTCGTCGTCCTCGTTGACGAAGTCCGCCGGAACGTCCTTGGTGATGGAAATCGATTTGCCGGATGCCATGTCGTGGACGAAATACGCGCCGTCGTCGTAATGAAGGAAACGGGTCCCATCGGGGGAGGGCAGAGTCAGCCAGCGGTTTTTCTTCAGGGCCGGGGTCCGGCTCCCGTCGGCCAGGTTGATGACATAGACGTCCGTGTAATCCCGGCCGTCGAGGTTTCCTTCCAGTTCATAAGCCCGGTTGTCCCGGCCGATGGCATAGAGGTCCTTGGGCGCCGGGACGACGTCGCGGACTTCGTCGTCGGCCAGGCGGATGAATCTCTTGTCCTTGACCCTGTATTCGGCCAGATAACTGAAATTCCGGTCCCGGCCGGACTGAACCTGCTGCTCGGACTGGAGGCGCTTGTCGGCGCCGTGCCAGAGGACAAGGTCGGGCATGTCCTCGTCGGCCGCGGCTCCGCCGCCCGGTCCGGCCGCTTCAGGCCCCGGTCCGGCGGCCGGCCTGCCTTCGGCGCTTTTCTTCTTGGGAACATGGATGCCGAACAGGATGGCTTCGCCGGTTTCGGTCCACCGGGGCGTCCGGTTGGGGCTGATGGTCATTCCCTCCGGGAACTTTTTGTCGTCCTTGGGGTCGTACATGGTTTTCTTGGGACCGGCCTGAGCGAACTCCGAGAAGCCGACGACTGCGTACAACTTGTCCTCGTAGTCTTTGTCGTCCTTGCCCTTGAGACAAGTCAAGGCCGTGCCCGCCTCGTTCCAGGCCAGGCGCTGGTACGACGCCTTATCGGAGTCGAGGGTGACGATCGCCCCGGCGGCCATGTCCCGGAGAAGAATGCCGTTCCCGGACTGGCCATAGGCGTCGATGACGAGGGCCAACCGGCTTCCCTTCTTGTCGAAGGCGAATTCGGCCACGTTGCCCAGGACGAGGTCCTTGCCCGTGGCCAGTTCATGGAGGATCAAGTCCGACCCCGCCCATTTGTCTTTTTCCCGGGCTTGGCTCTCGGGGGCGGATTTGTGCAGAACGATCCAGGCGGGATTATCTTCTGAAAATCTGAATGACCTGACCTTGTCATACTCCACCTTTTCCCCGGAGGCCAGGTTGACGATGACGGCCTTGAGCGTCATCGGCTTCCGCTCCCGGCGAAGGCGCCGGGCTTCCTCCGAGCCCGGATTGACGATGAAGGCGCCGTACGTTCCGTCGGCCGATAGGGCCACTGTCCCCATCCGTCCTTCGCCGGCCGGGAACGCGTATTCCTTGCTTCCGTCCGTGCGTTTGAACAGGACTTCACCGTCGCCCTGCTGGGGGACGATCCGGCAGGCGAACCAGCGGCCGTCATCGGAAACAGCCTGCCCGCTGATCGACCTCCAGGTAAAAATATCCCGCAGCCCGATCGGCCGGGGTCCGGCCGGCTGGGCCGCTGAAGGGTCGGGCGGATTTTGCCCGGCTGAGAACATGCCGCCGAAAACGAGGAGCCAGGCCGCGGCGACAAGCGATACGCGGGTCAAGCGCTGGGGTTTCATGATGCCTCCCGTGATGGATTCGAGCGCCGAAGGCGCGAAAAAATATCCTATTCCCAAGACT